>CALESU010000113.1 GCA_937914905.1 uncultured bacterium | reverse complement strand
ACAACCATTTTTCTTGGGAGTATGCAGGATTATCAAAAGGTAAACGGAATTTATGGCGAATATTTTACCGAGCATAAACCAGCACGGTCAACCATTCAGGTTGCCGGGTTACCTATTGGGGCACTGATAGAAATTGAATTTATTGCAGAAAGAAAGATTGACTGAGCATCGGCCAAACTTTCTTCATTAAGAAGATCTGCCGTGTCGTCATTACTATGATAAAACTCCATGAGTTTATGCATGTCTCCCGTTAACATGCGAGTCTTTTGTACCAAATGATCAAAATTCGTAAGGGGAATACCCAATGAAACGGTTTCGGGATCGGTAACCCACTCTTGTTTTGAAAAACCCACACCATCAATAAGGAGAATCTGTTGGGCTAATTCCACAACTCTTGAGTATTTTTCCTGAAATGCTCGATATCCTTTCCCCCAATAGATCGGTTCGTCATAGGAGATCTCTTCATTACCTGCAATCACCACAAGATTTTCCTTGAGCACTTCTGCGTGATTCAAAACGATGTCAAGAAGTACTGCGGTCCCCGAGGCATTGTCAACCGCGCCACTTTCCCAACAATCGTAATGAGTAAACATAATGGTGCGAGGATTGGTGAAGTTGCCCATGAGAAAATTGTGCCCAGTAAACGTATATGGCTCAACCACCGTTTCTCCTCGAATACTTTTTGCGTTTAGAATTTTGGTAACATCAGACCTTCGTATGGCAAGTGCCGGGTTTTTATAGTAGGTTGCCATAGAGATTGTATGCGGAGAATGAGGGTTGAAGTTAATATTTTGTGGGTAATAAAAATCGCCACTTCCCCAAAAGAGAGAGCTGATAAGTGCATCTTTCGAGGTAAATGTACCACTAGTCATTCCTACGTTTCGGCATTCCATTTTTTGGCCATCAACAAAGAGCTCTGCCTTTTTAGGATAGGGGACAGAGGTTGGAAATGGCTGATCAATGTAATTCACTTTTGCACGATCGAGTATATCTCTGACGAGCTTTGCAGTTCGCTCTTCTCCATCTGCAAAACGGGGACCAAGTGCTGTGATTTGTTCAGAAATATCTTTTATCATATTACGCATCTCAATTATAACTGATCGGGAAGATTTGCAACCATACTCGCAAACCATGCCATGACCGGATCTACTGCTAAAGCCTCAGTTTGTCTCCGATACTCATTTGCGTCTGGCAAACCACCTTGGAATGACTGCACTATCCTTCTCACATACTCGGCTTTTAAAAGGACTAAATCTTCATTTGAAGTTTTTTCCTTCATTCTTCCCGCAGTTCTCGCAAATGAATCTGCGTGGACTTGCGTGTAATCAAAGTATTGTCCGGTCGGATGCAAGCGGTCAGTATCAAAACCGTGCACATCTTCATGAGGCACTTTCACATAAGAATTTGGTAGACCGTGAGCCTGGAGAAGCGCTTGAGTTCTTTGTATTTTGCGGGTAAAGAAACTGCTTGGCTCATTGAGGCTTGTAAAATCAACATCAAGAAGTGAACTAAAGAAAGGGTAATACGATGCCGCATCTGCAAGTTGACCCCTTCTCAAAAGACCGGTTGTTTTGTCAAATGAAAGTCCCATTACCTGCATGACTTCTTGAAGAACTGCATCTGCTGAATCGTCAGGCAAACTTTTTATTACTCGTTTTGAACTTTCATTCAAATCATCATGGTGTTGCATAACGAGATCGTGTGCGTTTGCAGATTGGGAAAGAACTGCAGATATTGCACCGGGCTTCATGCAGAGAAGTTCAGACAAAATTTGTTGTGGCTTACCAGCGAATCCCAATATCTCAAGAGTATTTTGACTCGGGCGAGCATGGTAAAAAAGAGCGTCAGAAATACCTGCCAAATCTGATTCGATAAACGGCATGTCATTTTCAGAAGGGAAGTATCCTTGATCTCGCAATCTTCGAACGGTCCTTCTAAACAAGTATTTATGAAGTTGCGTGACAGAAACGTACCCCTCATTTTGTTGAGCAATTTCAGGGTCGGTAAGGATTTCTTTCCATGATATTCCGGTGGCCATTTCCATAAGTTCTCGATACGTTCCTTCAGAATCGAGGTAAGCTGTGCGCTTTCCTTTGGGATCAGTTGGTTCGTCTATCGACACGAAAATATCTCGAAGAGGGTGTCCACAAGCCTCATCAATGACACTAATTGGTGTGACAACCCCATTTTGTCCCCGTAGACCAGTTGGTCGGATATGGACCGACGCGTATTGAGCTCTCCCTCTATTGTCGTAGCCGACAAAATATCGTTGCTTCCCGAATGCCTCCATTTTTTCGGGACTGGTGTGCATAATGTCTCCCTCATGAGTAACAACAAGTACAGCTGTTGGTACATCATATTTTTGCTGAACTGCCGCACAAAAAGCAGCGTCATTCATTAAATTGTAAGGAGTAGCTTGTAGGGTGTGAGATTTTATCGCACCCATCATCGCTCGTCTTTTTTTTTGTTCAACATATAGCTCAAGGCCTGCGTCTTTGAAAAATTGAGAGGGATTTGAAATACCATATGCATCCTTGAGAAATTGTAATTTGCGTTCTCCATATGGATCATTCAGATAGTTTTGAAAGGCAATTTCAGGACTGGTATAGCCAATGACATCATGAAAAGGAAGTGACGAAAAGTCGCCTATCACAATACCTTGTTCTTGTAATGTTGGTCTATTTCGTGCTGATTCAAGTATTTTGGACATATTTTAAATGAAAATGGGTAATTACTAAAAAACCCGCCTTTCGGCGGGTTGTAAAGTCGGAATATTTCTATCCTCACGACCCGCCTGTCCTCGTGATAAGGACAATAAGTGGGAGAACAAGAATTTGCCAACTAATAGAATTTACATTTTTCATACCAAAACAGTATACCATGTGAAAAATATATGTCTAGACAAAAAAAGGTACGGGTGAAAAATTACTTTCTTTCAATCACCTTTTTCCCCATAAGAGGCTGGAGTACTTCGGGAACCAGGATGGTTCCATCTTTCTGTTGGTAGTTTTCCAAAATCGCAATTAAGATGCGAGGGGAAGCAACTGCCGTATTGTTGAAGGTATACACATACTTTGTTTTTCCTTCTTTAGTTTTGTAGCGAATATTGAGTCTTCGCGCTTGAAACTCTCCCATGATGGAGTTTGACATTGTCTCTCCATACGCATTTCGTGAAGGCATCCATGTCTCAATGTCATATTTTTTCAGTTGTGGTTCGCCCATGTCCCCCGTGCACATAAGTAGTTGTCGATAGGGAAGTTTTAGATCTTGCAAAATTCCTTCTGCATTTTCTTGAAGTTCTTCATGGATTATTCGTGCTTCATCGAGATTATTCTTTCCCAAAATAACCTGCTCAATTTTCCAAAATTCATGTACTCGGTAAATACCCCTCGTATCTTTTCCATATGCTCCGCCTTCTTTTCGAAAACAAGGTGAAAAACCTACAAATCGCTTTGGTAAATCTTTCTCAGCAAGCACTTCGCCTGAATGATATGCGGTAATGGGGATCTCTGCAGTACCCGAAAGAAATGCATCGTCTTTATTCAATTTGTACACATCTTGTTCGCTTCCCCAAGGAAAATGTCCCGAACCAAAGAGCGTAAATCCTTTCACGATGGATGGCGCAATAAAAGGAGTGTATCCTTTTGCAGACAGTTTTTGAAATACATAAAAAAGGAGAGCTAAGTGCAAAAGCGCTGCATCATTTTTCAGGAAGTATCCTCTAAAACCGGAAATTTTCGAGCCTCTTTCAAGGTCAAGAAGGTCAAGTTCTGTTCCCAGAGTTACGTGATCTTTCGGTTCAAAATCAAATTTCCGTGGTTCCCCCCATTTTTTTATTTCCCTATTTCCCGTTTCATCAGAACCGATCGGAACTTCATCAAGGGGAACATTGGGGACATACAACATCAGTTCTTTAAACTCTGTCTCAACGGTCAAGAGCTTTTCTTCTATTTGTTTGAGTTCATCCTTCAACTCTTTTCCGCGCTGTATTTGTTCAGGTGTTGGCTTTTTTCCTTCAGATGCTTTGTTTCGTTCTTCTCGCAGATTCTGAGCTTTTACCATAAGCTCTCTCATAGAAACATCCAAGGCAAGAAGTTTATCAATATCTACCTCTCTATTCTTTTGTTTCGCCGCAGTTTTAACTCTGTGAGCGTTATCACGAATGTATTGGATGTCTATCATAGTGATTTATTGTACCACATCATTCTTCGTCTCTTACTTTGTCACCGTCAGTAAAGCGAGAATGAATAAAGTCATGTGCTGATTCGGAAAGCAAATGAATATAACGATATATCGTCAATGCGATAAACACCGTGAAAAATAACAGTGAAAAGAAGTATGCGATCAAATGCTCGTCCAACGTAATGTTTTCATTGCGAAGCGCAAGTACAATAGTGATGTTCAACACGAGCAAGCTGTAAAACATTATGCGCGTTGCATGGGTGCGAATGAGCATTACTGTTGCAACTAATCCCAGCGATATAGCGCACATACTCAATATAATCATCTGGTGGTTTTGTAACCCATTGCGAGAACCTTTGAATAGATCAAACAAAATGAGCGTGTAAAAAATTAAGATCGAAGGAATATATGCGGCAATATGACCAAAAGGCCAATGAAAAAAGTACAATATCCGTTGCGTTTCTGGAGTGGGTAATCCGAATTTCATACTTCTCTCGATACTCAGTGAACTGATGTGTGCACCAAGTCCAATCCCCGTAATAAGCGATAGGATCGTGATGCTAAAAATGGCTAAAAGCTCCCACCTGAGCTCTGAAATAAATTGAATATTGAGAATACTAGCATAAATGGAAAGTATCACGATAAGCCCCACAATGGGCACAACCAAGTTACCGACAAGAAGATTTTCATTCATGTTAAAACGCATTTTTTCAGATTGACGTTTCGAGTAGTAATACCGATTGGTAAAAATGAGAACGAGAGTAAATGCGGGAAGGATGAAGTAGAGTAGGAAGTTATTAATGTTCATATAATGAGCTGTTTTACCGCTGTGTTTGTATCAGAGAAATGAGTTTTCGTACCGCTTTGAGTCGGTGATTAATACTAACGTGTTGTTCAGCTGTGAGTTCATCGTAATATGTTCCAAATGCATCCACGATAAAAAGTGATCGATACGGGTATCCATGGATCAAATGCTGGGACGGTTGTTCTGCAATCGTTCCATTCACGCCTTCTTGTGAAATTTCAAATTGCCGGGTTGATGGATCGTAAAAACAAACACATGTTTCCAGTTTCGCAGTGCGTTTCGTCAGAGGAACGCTTGATAGTTTGGTTAGGGTGTAGTCTATTAATTCCTGATCAGAGGCTTCATATCCGGGCCACCTACGAGACTTGACTCCTGGTTCTCCGTGCAGAGCATCAATCATAATT
>CALESU010000112.1 GCA_937914905.1 uncultured bacterium | reverse complement strand
AAACGGTATGAGCGGATACAAAAACGTGAATCTCGTTCAGAGTTATTTGGTGAAAAAAGAGATATTGACGAGCTTATCAACACACACATGGGCCCAACTCTCGGATTTGCAGACTATATGGTTGTGAATAATGGGACAGTTGAGGTGCTTCGTTCTAAACTGGATGAGTTGTATCGTGTGATCTATTTTTCTTAAGAACATTCACGATATGATTCATTTAAAGACACCACAGGAAATTGAGAAGATGAAAGTTGGGGGCGCAATGCTTCGCAAGACAGTTGAAAAGCTCATTCCCTCGATTCAAGTGGGAGTAAGTACCAAAGAAATTGATCTCGAAGCTGAGCGACTAATTCGAGCTGAAGGGGGAGAGCCATCATTCAAGAGAGTAAAAGGATATAAGTGGACCACCTGTTTGCCCATAAACGAGCAAGCCGTGCATACTCCACCTTCTGATCGCGTTGTTCAAAATGGCGATGTACTTACTCTTGATATTGGAGTATACTACGAAGGGTTGCATACCGATTATGCAACAACGTTTATCGTAGGCACGAAGAAAGACCCCAAGGTCGAAACCTTTTTACACATAGGTCAAGCTACGCTTGAAAAAGCAATTGCTCAGGTACAAAAGGGAGTGCGACTCGGAACAATCGGAGAGTATATCCATAGCGAGATTACGAGGGCGGGATATTTTATTCTCAAAGATCTGACGGGGCATGGAGTGGGAAAAGAGCTTCATGAAGATCCTTATGTGTTTAATTATCTGGATCGACCGGTTGAAAAAACGTACGAAGTTCCATCGGGTTTAACTATTGCCGTTGAGATTATTTACTCAATGGGATCAGAGAAGATCGCGTATGAACCAGGAGTTCCTTGGTCTATTATTTCCAAGGATAGAAGTATCGCGGCGTGCTTTGAAAGAAGTATCGCGGTTTCTGATAAAGAAACCTTCATTTTGACATAATTATGTGTTACAATATATCTTTCCATGAAAGATAATGTGATTTCAGTTCAGGGAGAAGTCGTTGAGAACCTCCCCAACACTCTTTTCAAGGTAAAACTTGACGAGGGTGATAAAGTGATATTGTGCTATTTGTCTGGAAAAATGCGCAAGCATTATATTAAAATATTGCCGGGCGATCGGGTATCGATCGAAGTTACGCCTTACGACTTTTCAAGAGGTCGCATTGTGTATCGCAGATAAACAAATATGAATGTACTATCATTAGTAGTAAAATTATGCGAGAACTGTAAAGTTGTCGTCCGA
>CALESU010000111.1 GCA_937914905.1 uncultured bacterium | reverse complement strand
GTACAAAACTCCTTCGGTAAATGCGTTTAAAAATTCGGCATCATGTGAAATGACGATACAACTATTGGGATAGTTTATTAAAAAATGCGTAAGATGTTCCACGCCCGCATAATCTAAATTATTGGTAGGTTCATCAAGCAGTAGGAGATCTGGTTTTTGAATGAGGGCAGCAGCAAGCAAAAGTCGTGCTTGTTGGCCTCCTGAAAATGATTTAACTAGTTTGTCTGCTGGCGCATGGAGATTTACTGCATCAAGCGCGACTCGCATCCCACTTTTGACTTCATGAAGTTCGGTCAACCCACTCTTGCGGGTAAAGTATTCTTGTATGGTGAGTTCTTTATCTTCAGGAGAAATGACTTGATAGGCCGTTGCGATAGTGAGATCTCTATTTACAGAAATCTGTCCAGAGTCTGGTTTAAGTGCTTGTGTCAACAATTTGAATAAGGTACTTTTGCCTGCTCCATTTTGTCCCATCAGAGCGATTTTCATTCCGCGTCGAACGGAGAACCGCGCCTCGTCAAGGATCTGTTTTAGTCCGAAATGGAAGGATACGTTGTCAAATGTGATGATTGTTTCCATATTTTTTTTGCATGACCTCCCGGAGCTATCTGAGGATACTGTAGTATATCAAAATATAATTAAGTAACTTATTAAGATGTATTGAATGATATTTGGTCACCCAACTGTATTTACCCATCATTTTCTGTGGTTCGTATGATATACTGTATGAAGTTAAGCTTATAAGTCTGCTTAAATCAGTTTTCAGATACGTTTTAGATTCTTCACGAATTCTACGCAAAGGAAACACTGCAATCTCAAAAACGAAGAGGGTTATGCACATTTGTTGTATTTTGGACCTACGATCTTCGCGAAAAAGCACCGTACATACATAATGGTAGTAGGGTTGTCATTCACACTGAAGTATTTAAGCAGATTTATGAGGTTAATGAACGGTGAAACGGGGATTCTTTACCGTTTTAGATTGTGGGGAATAAGTTGACACCTTAGCTCTGTTTTATTTAAGAGTAATCTCATTGGAAGATCGTAGCTCGCGTAAAAATACTGAGTCAAATGTGACGATTGGTTCCCGTTACGGCTTTGAAGGGAAGGTACCTTCTGGCGCATACCAATCTTTTACTTCAATACCTTTTGTTACTTCTCCGGATTTTACCACGACTTCGATCATACTGTGGTCAGTACAGTCTACGGATAATCCACAAGGGACTGCCTTTGAATAAGCACCACTTAAACCATTGTCTTTCGTGTAGGCAATCACATGATAAGTCCCTGGTTCGACATCTTCTATTTCAAATGCCCCTTGATTTTGAGCTGTTTCTATCATGAAGTACTTTTTGGAGTCAGTCGTGTTGATCGCATAGACTTGAAGAGGGGGAATTCCGCTCGAAGGATATCCAAGAGTTCCTGATATCGTGCCTTTTTCTGGTTTTTTGTCCATACTTTTTTCCTCAGTGGGAGAAGGTTGCATTTTTTTCTCCATGGGGCTTGGAGTGGGAGTTGAGCTTATTTGTATTTTTGTTTTTAATTCCTGATTTTCTTGCTGAACTTTTTGGAATTGAGTAAAGGAATAGATTACTACCCCACCCAAAACAAAACAAACAAACGCGATAAGTGCTGTTTTCATATGGGGAAATGATACCAAATATATCTCGATAATGCATTACGAATGGTTTTCATGATAGGATGATGGTATGCGTATCAAACTAGCTAAATCACTAACAACTGTCACGACTTTCTCAAAATTCATGGCTCTTATGCTTTTTCTCCTGCTTCTATTGGTAAGTTTTAAAATGGGAATGGAGTATGGTGCCCAATTAGAACGAGGCAATAGCACAATGAAGAATAATTACGCCCCGAATCCAGATTTCAAGAAGAATACGATCAATCCAAACAATTAATTCTCGTCTCTCCTTGTTCTCTTTCCACAATCAGCCTCAAAACTTCTGGATCAGGTATTTACTCGTTGTTTGTCCATGCGGGATAATTATCATTACGTGTGAATACTAAAAAATGCAATACGCTCTTGTTATTTTTCTGCACGTAATGCTCTGATAGCAAGAGGAATCGCAATAAAACAAATACTGAGTGCGTATACAAAAAACACTGCTTTTGCAAAAAAGATATACAAAAATGAACTCGCAAGAGGCATAATCCCTTGCGATAAAGACTGGAGAGCTTCGTCCAAACCTAATATTTCTCCTTGTTTTGTGGGTTCGGTGTAATTGGATAAGATAGCCTTGACTGTTGGATTAATGACAGAAATGCCGAGAGAAAATATGTATGCGCTTATGACAAATATCACAAAATTCGTGGGGAAATAGATAATAACTAACCCGATGGTAAGGATCACTAATCCGATAAAAACAGTTCTGCGAGCATTAAACGTGCGCACCATCCAGGGCACTATTGCCATTTGATTCACGATAGAGTAGATTCCAATAACAAATAGAAAGAGACCAATCGTGGTGGCTGAAGCATTGAATGAATCAATGAGGTACAAGGAGATGATACTCGTAAACCCAGTGAAGCATAAAATAACGACGAATTTTAAGGTGAGGATTGACGCGATCACTTGATTATGTCGCCACGCATATAGTTTCGAGAAAACATTGAGATTTGCAAGAACATGGGCTTTCCAATCTTCCTGGCTTGTTTTGTGCCTTGGTGGCTCTTCTAAATATTTCCAAATCGCGTATAAGGTAATTGTTGATAAAAGGGTGGCAAAAAGGGATGTTCCCAAAAATCCAAACCCCAATTTATAGGTAAGACCTCCAATAAGAGGACCGAACATGAACCCTATGCCAAATGTTGCTCCTAAAAGTCCAAATGATTTTGCACGGTCTTTGGGCTCAGTGATATCAGTAATATATGCATTTACCACGCTATTGTTCCCTCCTGTAATCCCGTCAAGAACCCGTGCAACTAACATTACAAATATCGCCAGTGGGAATGAAAAAATGATGATTGATTTAGGAATAAAATAAGAGCCTGAAATGATGACCCAACATAAAAGAGTCCCTGCTTGGCTAATGAGGAGGAGTGGCTTTCTGCCAAATGTGTCAGAAAGTGCACCTAAAATGGGGGCTCCAAAAAATAATGATAGAGCATAAGAGCTTAGTAAAATTCCAAACCACATCTGAGACAGTCCATATTCTTGAATGATAAATGGAAGAATCGGAATAAGTACCGAAAAACCCAATACATTGACAAAGGTAAGTAATAAGGGGGTGTACAGTTTTTTATTCATATGAAACAGGAGTGAAAGAATGCATTTTCCAACGTCTTCCTATCATACACTGTTTTTGGAGAAGGGTTGACAAATTAGGCGATTGGGGTTTTTTGAGGCAACGGAGTGAAGTGAGGGGTTTCTGTTCTCGTTTTTAATTCATTCTTCACTAATATAGTCCGAGCAATCATTCCTCCGATCAAATACACGAATATGAAAATTCCCGGTAATGGAATGAGTATAAATAGAGATACGAGAAATGAGTGGAGTAACATGAGTTGAAAAGACTTTCCCAGAGAAATGTGTTCATGTTTGAGAAAGAGACTCATGATAAATCCAAGAACCGCAGAAGTGAGCAGAACCATAACTCCATTCATCACTATACTTTCTAAAAAAGCCGAGAGGATAGCTAGAATAAGGTCAAGGGTCCCTATGGAGTTACCTGATCCGGGATAATACAAGAACATGTTAAGGATAAATAGATACCCTTCTGCAAGTACTGCATTTAAAATCGAGCCGAGAAATGCGACAAGTACGACCATTGTGCTTTTGACATCAACCACCTTGTGCTGTTTTTCCAGGAAAAGTGTTATTTTGAGTGCAGTTTTGAACATGTATGGCTTCATACTAGCCTAGGAAAGATAAGAATGCAATGAGATTTCGCCAGAATCATCCATTAATAGAAACTTGTGAAAACCGGAGAATGAATCGAGAAAATCAGGAATGGTATACTTAAAATGATATGTCTAACACTCCAGAATCATCCTACCTGGTACTTTTTTTAGTAATCGTTGTTGCTTCAATTTTTGTGTTCGTGCTTTGGGGAACGTGGCAAAACAAAAAACTGAGAAAAAAAGGGACTCGCTTGGCGCTTGCCACGACGGACCAAAAATCCCCTCAAGACCTTATTGAAGTCGTTATAACGAATGCCTCCTGTATTCGTATTTTTGGAGATTATCTTATCAAGGGATTCGGGAAAAAATCGAGTACTATCTCGATCACTTTGGATACTATCGATCTCCATTCCACCGAAGTTATTGAAATGGTGGCGACGAATGAATCTGACGCCTTATCTTCTGATCCAGGATCTCTTAGCCTCTATGTCCAAGGCACCAATATCGAAACCCTCAAAGTAAAACCGCAGAATTCTTACAAGCTAACCATCGCGCACTTTTATCAAAATCCTTATTTCAAGACTCTTGAAGTTCGGACGTATTGATGTATGTAATCATTTTTCCTATTTTGATACTCGCTTCTTCTTTATCGGCAATGACGCTGCTAGGGACAACAACACATCGGGTAGGTCCGTCAGATTTCTGATTTGCTCTTCACTGATTACGTAGTGCGGTTTTGCACCTGGATACGGAGCGTCTGTTTCACAAATTCCTTCTAACGATTGGCTTGCGGGAAGAATTTTCACATACAACAAGTCATTACATACTAATGCCACCACTTTCCCATCGGCATAGAGCGCATACTCTCCAAACATGGCGCGCGAATTAAATCGGGGAGCGTTGTGCAAATTATGAAGAATGTATTCGATAGTATCTTTTGAAGTGCTCATGAACAAAGTATATCCCCTCATCTCTTAAAATATCACAAGCTCTTCCTCAGCTCGCGTTACCGCAGTGTAGAGCCACCTGCGCCAATCATCATCAGTCATTTTAGAGAAGCGTTCTTCAAATAAGATCACTTTTCGCGCTTGGCTTCCTTGTGCCTTGTGAACGGTGAGCGCGTATCCAAAATCAAAGAGATCTCCCGCCATAATCTCCCTCCGTTTGTCAGTAAAATTAAGAGGGGCATCACTTCCGAATTGCTTTGCAGATACCAGACCCTGATATACGTCTTCTTCTCCGTCCATTCGAATGTGCATGGAGTACCAATCTACATGTGAGTTTTCAATCGATTGTATGGTGCCGAGCATACCATTAAATATCTTTTTTCGATGATTATTCCTCAAGCAAATCACTCGGTCTCCAACCTCTGGTTTTGGTCGGATAAAGCCAAGAGATTGCCTGATAAACGAATTTAATTTTCTCCGCGTTACGTTAAACCCACACAAAATGAGAGTATCCTCAGAATAATTTTGGAGGAGCTCAGTTGCTTCAGATTGACCGTCAAAATCATCTTTTGCATATTTAACTATGCCTGCTCCGTAATTTCCCGCACGGATAAAGCCATGCTCCCGAGCTTGGATTGAGATCCCAATGATCGGGTTTTTCACAGCCTGTCGGTGAATATGCTGAAGGAGAATATCCGGAGAATCCATGAGATAAAACGAGCCACGAATGGGCGGAAGTTGACCATGATCCCCCACCACAATAATGGGGATGTTGTATGAGAGAAGATGCTTCCATATTTCACTGTCAACCATTGAGCCTTCGTCAATAATAATAAGATCGCGATCTATTTTCTCTTTTTGTTTCCATCCGATAATTTCCTCTTTTTCATTCACGATGGGAGAGTAAATGAGGGAGTGAATTGTGCCCACTGTGTCTTGTTTAATGAGGACCAAATCCGTTTGAAGCGTGGCGTGCAATACGCGTGCGGCCTTCCCCGTATATGAAGCAAATCCGACTTTCAACTTTGGTTTTTTGTCATGAAGTGCCATCCGAAGATGAGCAAGGATAGTCGTTTTTCCTGTACCCGCATATCCTCCCAGAATTATAAATTGTTTTTTGGAGTCCGCATCAAACCACGTTAGGAGGGTATCAAGAGCCAATTTTTGATCCTCAGAGAGAACGTGCATGGGTCTTCATTGTACACTAAGACCCTGCTTCCGTTTCCATTTTTTTAAGTCTCGTATAGTAGTCTGAGATTTCCTTGAGATGTGCAAGTGCGATCTTCCCCGTCATCACAAGGTCATCCCCCGTAACATCCGTCTGAGGATCTCGAGAACCATGCTCAAGCTCAACTTCCATTCCCATTCGAAATTGCTCAAGATCAAATGCATTCCAATCAATCTCGATCTTATCTCCAATTTCTTTCGCCTGAATGGCGGTAATGCTCATAGAATAAATTGAATTGCTAATAAGATAATTATATCCCTATTTATAAAAGATATTTGAATTGGAAAGAAAAGAAAAATAGGGAGATAATTTATTCGCTACTAAAAAAAAACATGTGGATAATTCCTTATTATTCCGTTATATATACTTCATCTAAGATTTCTCTTGCAACATGTGGCCGATAATGAGAACTTTCATAATAATTTGTGTAATCACGAGTGTATTTATTAATTCCTGAATAATCAAACACATTTTTTTCACCGAAAATCTGTTTGAGATAGTACAAGTCGTTTTGATTTAATTTTTCTTGATCGTAAAGCGGACTAATTATTACCTTATAGTTTGTTTTCTGTTTGTGAAAAATATCCTTAATGTCTTCGAGTAGTAATTTTTGTGAGGAAGATAGTGCCGGTTTCGAATATACTTGTTGGCCACCTCTCTTATAAAAGTGCTTCATTCGTTCCTGAGTGTAATATGTACCATCAGTAATCATTTTTTCGAATAGTTCAAAACGGAGCTCATTAGTGATTGGGTCCACGCTTCGTGGTCGGTAGTCTAATGTACTCTTCATAAATGGCAACACATTATTTGTTAGTTTAAAGTACAGTACAGGAATAAAAAAGTTTGGAAAAGTGAATGTTTTAAAATGCGTAATGTGAAAAGATACGGCATTCTTAT
>CALESU010000110.1 GCA_937914905.1 uncultured bacterium | reverse complement strand
GTTGCATGTCAGAGAGCAGTGCATGAAAAGGATGAGGTAGCCTAGCCGGATGGTGTAGAGTTTTTGGTCACCAGCCCGTCGTATCGAGGTCGCGATAGTCACATTCGAGAAGATATTGTTGAGGAAGTTGCTCGAGTATACGGCTATCACCGATTGCCCAGCGTGATATCACCAATGGTTCATATCAAACAACCAAATGAGATCGCGCACATATTCAAGACCATCTCACGAACAAAACATTTTCTGAAGCTGGTAGGATTTCATGAATTTTTGAATTATTCAATGGTTTCTGAAGAGCTTTTAAAGAAATTGTCTCTTGATCCTAAACAGCATCTTCATATCGCAAATACGATATCCGCTGAAATTGAATACATGAGGAGATCTCTTATCCCTTCCCTCATTCAAAATATTAAAAACAACCAAGGAAAATCGAAAAGCCTTAATCTTTTTGAAATTGCAAAAACGTATGCACCCATTCCAGGGGAGCTTCCTGAAGAGAGATATAAGTTGGGAATCGTATCCCTTGAAGGTTTTCTCTATATAAAAGGATTGATTGATTCACTCGCACGGGAATTAATTCTTCCCATCCCCGAATGCGTTCAGACTTCGCACGAAATGCTTGCAATCGGAAATACCGCAGAAATTCGATTCAACGGAAAGTCTGTGGGTATGTTAGGACTACTCAAGAGAGATCTCGGCGACAAAATGGGGATCGAAAAGGATCTCTACGTTGCTGAAATAGATCTCCACGACCTCATGACACATATCCTTCCTGCACCGCGTTTTACCGAACCTCACCCCTATGCGGTCATTAAGCTGGATATTACGGTTCCTTTCGATAAGAGTATGTCGTACGCTCAAATAGAACAAATTGTGATGAAATCCTCTCCGTTTGCTCGGAAGGTAGAAGTATTGTCTCGCTATGAGTCCAACATTACCTTGCGTATTTATTTTAGTGACCATACCAAAAATATGACCGAAGAGGAGGCCAAGGATGAGCTGTCACGCATATCTCAAGCTCTCGCATGATTAAAAAAACCTACTCAACAGTACTTTTTGTTCTTTTTTTTTGCATCATTGATTCACTTCCCGTTTGGCTAAAAGCTTTTCGAGAGACCTTTGACTTGCTTGGAATATCCTTGTCGGATGATAAAATCATCTCACAAGGCTTTCATAGATGGGATCAAAAGGCTCAAGAACTTGGAATTAAAGACGTTCCTGCTTTTGCAAAAACTCTTTATGAACATTTTCACGCAAAATATACAGAGATCAATCTTCATGAGGGCTTTATTGAGACAATTAAACCTTTGACTGAAAAAGGGGTCGCGTGTGCTATTGTTACTTCAACGTACCGCAAAACAGCAGAAGAAATACTGGCTCAGAAAGGAATCTCTCAGTACTTTCCACGCATTATTGCATGGGAAGATACTAAGTTGAATAAACCCGATCCTGACCCAATCTTATTTGCTATGGAAGAACTCAACGCGATTCCACAAGAGACAGTTATGATAGGGGATAATGAGGTTGACATTATTGCGGGAAATAGTGCGGGAGTAACGAGTATTTGGTATTATCCAGAAAGTCATGTACGATTTTATCCCGATGCATTATTCAAGCGTAATAATCCGACTTTTACCATAACTCATTTTCGTGAGCTGATTGATTTGCTATGAAGACAGAACTAGTACACTTCGAGACTGCTGACTTTTTGAGACTTCCCGGATTGTTATTCGAACCTTCTTCTCCCACTAAAACTGCCGTTCTGTATCTTCACGGATGTGGAAGTTCTTCCGTGTTTTATAAGCCTGAAATGAATCTCTATGGACGCTACTTCACAGATCACCGCATTTCTTTTTTTCCTTTCAACAATCGTGGCGCACACTATCAGAAAAATCTGACCAATACTCAAACACAGGAACGAATGACGATGGGAACATGGTTTGAACTCATAAAAGACTCTGTGTTTGATATTGATGGAGCAATAGAGCTTCTCACGAGTCGGGGATATACTTCGTTGTTTCTCATGGGAGAATCAACGGGGGCAAATAAAATCGTGCTCTACGATTGGTATCGCCCCGAAAACTCCGTGCTTGGATATGCTCTCTTGTCTGGAGGAGATGATACAGGACTCCATTATGGGGAGATGGGGGAGAGGACTTACTCAGTGGCCTTAAAACGAGCCCTTGAGATGATTCGTGGGGGGAAAGGAATGAAGAAAGTTCCCCAATACATAAGCTCCTTCGGTTTTTCTTGGCAATCACTGTATGACGTCTTGAATCCTGATGGAGACTACAACGTTTTCCCCTTTAAGGAGTTTTTGCACAAGGTCAACCTTTCACAAAAACCATTATTTGAAAAATTCTCGCACATCAAGAAGCCGACATGTGTCATTTACGGACAGCAGGATGAATTTTGTTATGGAGATGTGAAAGGTTGTGTTCGCGCACTAACAAAACATGTTTCCGCGAAGAATAATGACATGCAATTTCATATCATCCCGAATACGGGACATTCGTTTGAAGGAGCGCACGAACAAGTTGTAAAACTTCTTATTCGCTGGGCTTCTTCCAATCTTCATTAACCCCGATCTTGATGGTAGAATCTCCCGATTTTCCTTTCTCATTCCATGCTTGCACTTTAAGTTCGTGCTGTCCGTTGGAAAGTTGAAATGTTTCGGTAATTTCAGAGCTATTTTCTTTGATGACTTTTTTCTCTTCCCCGTCTATCCATATTTTAATCTCCTTTATCGATTGGAGCGAAGTTATGCGCACTTTCAGCTCAACGCTATTGGTGTCTACTCTCGATTCGTTGCCGGGAGATTTGATCGATACCACAACATCTTCTGAAGAGGCGTCAGAGGTTTCTGTAGGATATGCATATTTGGGATCATTTTGCTCACGTGCCCAGGCATCAATCGCCTCTTGCCATCTATTTTTCCCATCTGTTGAGATTGGATCTTTTTCAGTAATTACCACGAATTCTTTTTCATCATAATTGCCATTACGGACCTCTATGTCATTGGCCAATTTTTGATTTGATCGGGATATTTTCAGTTTTTTATACGCAAGCGATTGCTCTTTTGGCTCAGATCCTTCGATAAAGTATTCGGTACGTTTTTGATAACCATCTTTGGGTAATCCTCCCAAAAATGCATCAATTTCGACCGCTTTCACCGACTCAGGTTTTTCCATTATGCCATCTTTATACGTTTTCAAAATTTCACGCATTACTTTGTTCCAAATAGGTGAAGCTCCTGTTGCACCTGAAGAGATGCGCGGATTCATTTTTGCATTGTCATTATTTCCAACATCACCGCAAAGCGCGATTTCCTGGGTATATCC
>CALESU010000109.1 GCA_937914905.1 uncultured bacterium | reverse complement strand
TGCTGTTCTTTCAAAAGCTTTGAGAATGGGGTATAAAATCCATTCAGAAGGGTCAGAATCTCTGTTTTACCTTCTGCAATATCGTCTAAAGAGTCTTCCATTTGTGCGGTGAATGTAAGGTCGAAAATATCAGGAAACGAAACGGATAAATAATCTGAGATGGTGCTCCCCAAGCTCGTGGGTTTGAGATAACGAGACTCTTTTTCTACATAATGTTTATCAATAATGAGTGAGATGATACTTGCATACGTGGAAGGCCTTCCAATTCCCTTTTCTTCCAAGGTTTTGATGAGGGATGCTTCACTATACCTATACGGTGGTTTCGTCTCCTTAGGTTCGGTCAAAAGCTCGCTCATGGAAAGAGTTGTGCCTTGGACGTACGCATGATCTTCCTTGTTAGCTTTTGCAAATGCAGGAGCATATACCCGTAAAAATCCGTCAAATATCACCTTTTGATGGGACGCGGTAAAGCAATATCCTTTTCCACTCGAGATCGTGATTGCTGACTCTTTGATCTCTGCTTCTTTCATCTGAGTTGCTAAGGCTCGGAAAAATATGAGTTCATAGAGCTTTTTTTCTTGTGCAGTCAACTTTTTCCCTGCCAATTCTTTTAAAGATCTATCTGCTCGAGTTGGACGAATTGCCTCATGAGCTTCTTGCGCATTTTTGGCTTTTGTTTTAAATCCACGAGGTTTTTCAAGTGCATATTTTTTTCCATATGCACTCACAATGTAATCTTTTGCGGGGAATACGTATTTTGCGGATAAATTAAATGAGTCTGTACGGTGATACGTGATAAGACCTTTTTCGTAGAGCGACTGCGCAATGCGCATGGTGAGTTTTGACGGATATCCAAGTTTTCGAAACGCATCTTGCTGAAGGAGAGAAGTTGTGTAAGGGGGCGGAGGATATCGAGTTGCGGTAGTTTCTTCAATTTGCGTGATAGAAAAAGTGTCACCTTCAAGATCCTTTCGAATTGCATCAGCTAGGGCTTCATCAATGGTTGTTTTTGAAAATTCATACGAGCCGTCAAAGAGATCTAATTTTGTTTTCTGTTCATATACTTCGTCATTATGCGAAACCAAACGAGCCTTAATAGGTACTGTTTGCTCGAAAATACCCGTGAGAAGATAATAAGGAGACTTATCAAATGCGGTAATTTCTTTCTCTCTTTCAACGATAAGCCGGAGAGCTACTGACTGTACTCTTCCTGCAGAAAGCCAATTTTTATTGAGCTTTTTCCACAAAAGAGGAGAAAGCTCATATCCCACAATTCTGTCTAATATTCTTCTGGCCTGTTGAGCTTTGATTAGGTCAATACGTAATTTTTCAGGATGAGCTAACGCTTCTTCTAGAGCAGAAGAGGTGATTTCATGAAATACGATTCTGCGAAGGTTGGGGTTTGTGACGGTAAAATCTGGCCATTTTTCATCGATAAAGCCCAAAAGATATGCCACGTGATATGAAATTGACTCTCCTTCTCGGTCTAAGTCCGTTGCGAGAATAATTTCTTTATGCTCACTGGCAAGGGCCACCAGTTTGTCTACCATTTGCGCTTTTCTCTCCATAATTTCATATGAAGGAGCGAAATTATGAGCTATATCTACCGACAATGACTTGGCGGGAAGATCTCGAAAATGCCCTACGGTAGCAAAAACAAAGTAATCTTTGCCCCACTCTTTCGACTTAAGAATGCGGTTAAAGGTACGAGCTTTTGTGGGTGATTCGACGACAATGAGTGCCATAAAACAGTAAGTATACAGTATAACGATCGGGTATTATGTTTTAGTTATTTTCTTTTGAGCGGGTGTCAAGATTTACCGCTTTATCAATAATAAGTGAATACTGCCCGTCCCGTTCTGTGATTTTTCCTTTGGCGAGTATGACAGAATTCGAAGTACACATAGTGCGGAGTTTTGCATATGTTTTGGGAAACGCGATAGCTTCAAGTGCTCCGGTGCTATCACTTAGTTGAATAAATGCCATTTCTTCATTGTTTTTTTTCGTCAACACTACTTTAAGTCCTGAAATGATTCCCGCCACAATGACGACTTTTTCATTATCGTCGTGGTCTATCTCTCCGATTCGCTTCGTTATTTTTTGTGCAATGATTTCCTGATGTTTGTCCATGGGATTTTTCGTAATCAAAAACCCAATGACTTCTTTTTCAAACGCAATAAGTTCGTCTTCATCAAGTTCGGGAATTGCTACGAAATTATCAGAAATATCCATCCGAGTTTCCGCAGTGCCAAACAAATCAAACTGTCCCAAATCTTCCTGCTCTTTCGCTTTTGAGATTTCCTGAACAATGCTTGGATAGTTTCTCAAGAGCGTTGCTTTATTGCCAAATGGCTCAAGTGCACTTGCCTTAATGAGACTTTCAATTGTTTTCTTGTTTACTTTCCTCAAGTCCACTCGAGTCAAAAATTCACGGAAGCTTCGAAATAGACCACCTTTTTCACGTGCTTGAATAATTGAGTCTATGGCCGAGGATCCCACATTTTTGATTGCAGAAAGGCCAAACCGAATAGATTGTTCTTCAATGGAAAACTTAAGAACCGACTTATTGATATCCGGAGGAAGAATCAGAATATGCATGCGCTTTGCTTCTTCCAAAGCTTGTGCCATTTTCACCTCGCGCAAGGGTCCTGCCACACCTTGTAGTTCTGCAGTCATCAAAGCCGTCATAAACTCAACAGGATAGTTCGACTTCATATATGCCGTCCAGTATGCAATGAGTGCGTAAGACGCGGCATGTGCCTTATTAAAGCCATATGAAGCGAACTTCTCCATGAAGCTAAATATTTCTGTTGCAACCTTGAGTTTGTACCCTGCTTTTGTGGCGCCTTCCAAAAATTTCTTCTTTCCTTCTTCCATGAGTTTTTTCTTCTTTTTACCCATGGCCATACGAAGGAGATCTGCCTCACTTTTAGTGAAGTGTGCCAAATGCACCGCGATTTCTGTCACCTGCTCTTGATAGACGAGAATTCCGTACGTTTCCTCAAGGATGGTTTTTAGATCAGGATGGAGATAGCGAACTGATTTGGGATTATGCTTCCCTTTGATAAACGTGGGAATAAGATCCATCGGTCCCGGGCGATACAACGCAACCATGGCCGTGATATCACTTAGCCTTGTCGGGACAATCTCGCGTGCCAATCTCCGCATTCCCGAAGACTCAAGTTGAAATACACCAATTGTTTCTCCTCTGCTCATCAGCCCGAACGTTTTCTCGTCCGTAAGCGGAACTTCGTGGATATCTATCGTCTCTCCGGTTCTCTCTTTTACATAAATGAGCGATTCTTCCAAAATGGAAAGGTTGCGAAGACCAAGAATGTCTGCTTTCACAAGACCCACTGCTTTATCCTCAGAAACTGCGTTCAAATCAAGACTATACATGTCGTATTGTGTGATGATTCTTCCCTCTTTGTTATCTCGCTGAAGGGGTACGTACTCCGTGAGCGGTTTGTCTGAAATAACAACCGCTGCGGCATGCACGGAAAAATGCCGGGGAAGACTTTCTACGCGTTTTGCAATATCAATAACTTTCTTTACATCTTCTTCGGTGTTGTATGCCAGTTTTAAATTGGCAGATTCCGCAAGCGCCCCGTCGATAGACATTTTAAATCCCTGCTTTCCTTGAGGGATCATCTTGGCCACGCGATCTCCCTGAGCATACGAAAAGCCAAGGGCTCGAGAAACATCGCGAACTGCCATGCGAGACTCAAGAGTTCCGAATGTGATCACTTGTGCAACGTTTTCCTTTCCGTACGTATCGGTAATATATTTAATAACCTCATCTCTTCGTTTATCTGAAAAATCAATGTCGATATCGGGAGGAGTGGGTCTTTCAGGGTTCAGGAATCGTTCAAAGGGGAGATTGTACTCGAGAGGGTTAATGTCAGTGATGCGAAGCACATAAGACACTAATGACCCTGCTGCAGATCCTCTTCCCGGCCCAACAGCAATCCCACTATCTTTTGCCCAATTCACCACATCTTGCACAAAGAGAAAATAAGGTGCGTATCCTTTTGAGCTGATAATTCCAAGTTCATAGTCTAGTCTTTCCGTAATTGCCTTATCGTCAAAACCTTTTACTCTATCCTTTTTTGCATGCGCCATTTCACGCAAGTAAGATTCATGGGTGTATCCGGGAGGAAGGACATATTTGGGGAGAATTAGTTTTCCATGAGGAATTTCCAATTCACATTCTGCAGCGAGTTTTACCGTATTATCGATCGCCTCGGGATAATCGTGAAACAACGTTCGCATCTCGGCTTCGGACTTAAAGTAATAATCTGGGGTGTCAATCATGGACATGGGCCTGTTCTTTTCGATTATGGAGCGTTGTGTTTGGATACAAAGAAGAATTTCTTGGGCATAGGCATCATCTTTTTGAAGGTAATGTACATCGTTTGTCGCAATAAGAGGAATGCCATGCTTGCGAGAAAACTTCACCAAAACATCGTTCACTTTATCCAGCTGGGGCATGTCAGGATGGCGTTGGAGTTCGATATAATAATCTTTCCCGAAAATCGAATGATATTTTTTGAGCATATTTTCGGCTTGCTCATGCTGATCTTGAAGGATGAGTTGTGGCACTTCCCCTGCAAGACAGCTCGTGGTGGCGATCAAACCATCGTGATACAGCTCTAAAAGCTCCCAGTCCACGCGCATTTTATAGTGGAATCCTTCCAAGTTCCCTCGCGTCACGAGCTTAAGAAGATTTTGATACCCTTCAAGATTTTTTGCTAAAGTCAAAAGGTGATATACATTTCGCTCCCCCTTTTCAGGCTTACTAAAACGGTCACCTTTCGCCTTATACAATTCACATCCGATAATGGGTTTTATTCCTGCATCTTTTGCTTTTATGAAGAATTTGAAAGCGCCGTAGAGTGCGCCGTGATCCGTAAGCGCAACCGCAGGCATATCGTGTTTCTTTGCTTCTGCGATCAGCTCATCTATCCGACACATCCCATCAAGGAGAGAATATTCAGAATGAACGTGCAGATGGACAAATGACATACCGATATTATACGTTGATAGCTTTCTCAATGATACTCGGGAGTGTTTTTGGGTCTACTTTTCCCTTCATTTCTTTCATGACTTGTCCCACAAAAAATCCCATCAATCCTACTTTCCCCGCTTTATATTGGGTAATCTGCGCAGCACTTTGAGAAAGTACTTTCTCAATCGCTCCGGAAAGTGCTGATTCATCTACTTGGATTGGTTTGCTCATTTCACGAAGTTGAGAGATAAATGTCGAAACAGCAATATCTGTAGAAATTTTTTTATTAATCATCACGTTTGCAACGGTTTGTGGAGTGATAGATTTATCGTTCAATAAAGTGATGATTTTTTCGAAATATGCAGACTGAGATACGCTTCGGGTGAGAAAAAATGCGTCATCGGTTTTAATGCCATAGTCTCTCACATATCG
>CALESU010000108.1 GCA_937914905.1 uncultured bacterium | reverse complement strand
CTTCGTATTCTCTTCCCGCAAAATACATTTAGATTAATATTTAAAAATCTTATTGAGAATGCTGTTAAATACGGGGTTGAGCGAACTATTCAAATTGGGAGCAAACAGGAAGATAAGGTTGTAGAAATTTTCATCAGCAATTCCATAACTCGAAATGCAATAGTTGAGTCATCTCGTATGATGAAGAGGCATTATTCAACTGCTCAAGATAAGGGAAATAGTTTTGGAATAGGACTTTCTCTCGTGAAGGAAATTGCAACTATGAATGGATTACTTTTATCTTTTGAACATCATGACACTATTCTCACCGTTTCAGTAAAAGGCTTTGGTGCCAAATCGTAGGCGAGATATATAGGGATTATTGTCCTAAATTAACCCTCAGATTATCCACTATTACAACTCAAATCCGATTGATCTTAATGCGTCGGCAGTCCTGTCAAATACCAAGCCTTTTTTAGTTAGATCTTGGAATGTTTCGCTATCATCAGTTAGCATCTGCTCGATAAAAGAATTAACCCCGGTAACCATGACTTTTTTTCCATCAGCGTGGATAATATCTACTATCTCATCAAACGCATCCACTCCATCAAGATCAATGAAGTAAAGCTCTCGAAGTCTTAAGACAACGGTATTATATTTTTTCGCCAAATTCATTTCAAACCTACTGATATGAGCCTGCGCATTAATATATGCTAATTGTCCTTTAATTGAATAGACAAATGTGTCAGAAACAGTATTGATCTTTTCAATTTCATCACCTTGAATCGCGTTTACCAGGTGCTTATGTTCGTCATTCATCAAAAGCTCAAACTGTCCTTTGGAGAGTTTTTGCATAAATATGAGAAGCATGAGCGTTGTCCCAACTAAAATCCCTATAATGGGATCTTCATAAATAGTGATGCCCGCTACCGCAAAAGCCATCCCAAAACTCACTTTGTCGTGATGATACATGCGGTAATAGTGAGCTACTTCTATCATGCGAATTGCAGTAAAGACGAGAATTGCCGCAATCACCGCAAGGGGAATGTAGACAAAATATGAAAGAAACAGAAACGCAATAAGAGCCACCATAATACTACTTATTGTCGCTGACATTTTATGTGTTGCTCCCGTTTTTACGTTGAGCGCAGTGCGAGCAAGAGCTGCTGTTGCAGGTATTCCCCCTGCAAGTCCTGCGCCAATATTGGCCATTGCAAGCCCTAAAATCTCTTTTCTTCGATCATATTTTGACTTTGTCATACCGTCTGCAATCTTTGCCGAAATCATCGTTTCGAGAATGGCGATCACCGCAATAGTTGCTCCCGTTGTAATGAGTTCTTTTGAAATATACACGTTATACGGGACAAACAACGAGGGGGTCATAGTAGGGTACATCTCTCCCAGAGTCCCAAGATCAATAGGGATAATTCCTTGTTGCGATGCATATCCAAGAGCAATTCCCAAGGGTGCAAGCATAATTGCGCCAGGGAGCTTGGGGAAAAAACGCATCATGAAGAAAAGAGAACCTAAAAAGAGAAAGAACACGGTGGTTGTGGGGAGCGAGAGCGAGGAGATATGGGTAAGTGACTCAAACACATTCTCAATAAAATGAGGATGCTTCTCTAACTGAGTGAGCCCGAAGGCAAAATTAAATTGATTGAGCGCAATAATAAAAGCAACTCCCAGGGTAAATCCATGCACGGCACTTGCCGGAATCAGCGTGAAGTATTTTTCCCATTTAAATAGGTAAGTAAGGAGTATGAATGTACCCGCAACAAGTGCAACCATAGGAAGGGAGTCTGCGCCGTGCGTAAGGGCATAGGTGGCAAGAATCCCGGAAAGTGCCCCCGTTGGTCCCACGATGTTGAAATTACTCCCCCCCAAGAGAGAGTGGATAATCCCCGCCCAGATAGCCGTAATGATCCCTACTACTGGGGAAGTTTGGGACGCAACTGCAAGAGATACGGAAAGAGGGATGGACACGAGTGACACGGTAATTCCAGATTTCCAGTTTTGTTTCAATTGGTCTAACATAGTAAGGATTTATTCTAGACCTTTTTGGAGGTTTTATGATGAAGAAATGAAACGATCTCCTCTGCAGCTTCAAACACCTCGCGATTTTCATTTTCAATAACCGTATCTGCGTACATTCGGCAAAGAGTATCGCGACGTGCGTAGAGTTGATTCACTTTTTCTGTGATTTCCCGAGAACTAAGCTCCTTGTGTACCGCGTGAAGTCGCTTTGCAATCATTTCAGGACGCGCATGTATGTAAATGATGCGAAGGCTGTCAGAATGCTCTTTAAAGTAGGTGATATTGAGTTCATTTTCAACAAATCCGCCTCCACACACAATAATATTATTATCTTGCGTACTCATGTCTCGAGAAATTTCAAGTTCGCACTCTTTCCATAATGATATTCTGTTTTGATACACTGCCTCTATTGACTTGAAGCCCGTATGATGGAGGACCATATCATCAAGTTCAATCAGACGCATATGCAGTATTTTTGCAA
The DNA here is from genome assembly GCA_937914905.1 of uncultured bacterium. GTDB lineage: Bacteria > Patescibacteriota > Microgenomatia > UBA1406 > GWC2-37-13 > UBA1450. Next base: position 3,660 of record CALESU010000108.1, on the reverse strand, counting down.
GCACTGCTCCAATACTTGATTTTCCTGAGCCAATTGTTCCGATGATGAGTATGTTCATAATAATTATGAATGGAGAATGGGTGAGTCACTGTCGAAGCTTTGGTTTTCCACAGAACTGTTTAATTCTGATAAGCCTGATTTGGTGATAAATACAGAAATTACGGTAATCACGCCGAGCCTTCCAATAAGCATAAGAATGATCATGAGCCATTTTGCTGCGATACTAAAAGGGAAGTAATTTCCTGCAGGACCGGCGTTAATATTTCCTATGGAAACCATGGGTCCGATATTGCCAAGATTTGCTATCGTTGCGGTAATTGCAGAAAGGAAATCCATTTGTCGTATGGTGCCATCGGGAAAATGGTTGAGCGGACTTACTACCATGATGAGTATTGCGCCAAGCATAAATATAAGATAATACAGAACAATATTTGCTACGATGAGACCCGCGCTACTTTCCGAATAGCGAACTCCATCTATGGAGTAGCGAGTTTTGTGTCTTCCATAAAGAAGATTTTGGATTTTCATAACTACATATTTATACAGCACGTTAAATCTGAGAATTTTGAGTCCACCTGCTGTGGAGCCGACCATTCCTCCAATAAGGTAACATATAAAGAGAAGGCCTTCCGCAGAAGCTGGCCATTTGGTAAAGTCAGAAGTTGCAAGTCCGGTGGTAGAAATGATGGTGGCGACATTAAAGAGGGAGTAGCGAAAAGCGTCAAGATTTGACTCATATATGCGTTCATTCATAAGCACAAGCCAGATCGCAATCGCAATACCAAATACAATCACTACATAGGTTTTGAACTCAGTACTTTTCAAAAATACTCCCATGTCTCCTTTGAAAAACAAGATGTACCATAGCCCCATGTTGGATCCAGCAATTATCATGAAAATGGCGATAATCCATTCAGATGTAGGATTACTCAGTCCTCCGATCGCTTCATTTCCCTTACCGTCAAATTCTCGCAGACCAATACTGAGATTGTAGGTCCCAAACCCTCCGGTTCCCATGACGGAAAATGAATGATTCACAGCATCATATGCATTGTCATACCAAGCTTTATACGGTTTTTCTCGAAAAAACATACCTGAAAACAATAAGAGTATACAAAGCACAATGGTGATCAAACCATACACTTTTAAAAAATCTTTTCCCGCTGTCTCGACATCAGAATCTTTTTCGAAGGTAGTATAGTTTGGGCCTTCAGATTCACTATTAACAACTATTTCTCGATTGAATCGAATATTTTTAATCAATAATATCGCCATGTATGCAATTCCCATTCCTCCAATGAAGTGGGTCATTGATCGCCACATGAGGATCCCTCGAGGAAAAATCTCAACATTCGGAAGAATACTTCCTCCTGCTGTGGTAAACCCAGACATGGACTCGTAAAAAGCATCAGTGAATCTGCGGATGAAGGAATAATCTCCCACGTTGAGAGGGTCGGGAAAACCAGCAAGCACAAATACAATTGCAGATATAAGGCATCCTACCATCCAGGCAACAACCACAATAGCGGCACCACTTCGGATATTTTTGGGGGAAGACTGAGTACTCCATCGGGACTCTAACGCTTTCCCCAACATAAATGCGAGTATCGAGAGGATAAGTCCTGCCCAAATGTATTCCGGTTTTTCGAGAGGAAAACGAGGGTCATTCAAAAAGTAGTAGAAATAACTCACCATGAGCGTAAACAAAAACCCCGCAGCGAGGGAAAGCTGGAGTTGAAAAGCGGTTGCGATAATGGGAATAAATGGATTGCGATGAGTTTGCATGGGTTGAGCTACTGGTTTTAGAGCGTAATGAAGTTCCCATTATAGCTTGCCCCTCATGATATGCAAATACATACCTACGATGTATATCTGCCTCGAATCATAGGTGCTTTCTCACTACCACTTCATGTTCGTGAAATCCATTCCGAAGGTATCCCGCAAGGCCTTCCGCGTGCTCGTGAAGAATGGTTGCTTGGATGGAAGAAACGTGTTTTGATTTGGCATATTCTTCAGCTTTTGCAAGGAGATCTTTTACAACCCCTTCATCTTTGCGTTCTTTCATGACGATCAAGTCTGCGATATGTGCAAACGTTCTCATCTTGCGAAAGTGTTTATGATCGTCTTCGATATATACCGAAATCATCCCGATTATCGATTTGTTCTTTTCTGCAACAAATATCATGCCTTTTTCATCATGGCAAAGATCGAGCAGATGCTGGAGATACTCATGGGCCACGCGTAATCCTTCTAATCTATGCGGATCCATCAATCGCTCAAAATCTTGGAGTTCAATAAGGCAAGATTTGATATCTTCAACATCGGCAGGGGTAAAAGGACGAATATGGTGGTTCATAAGTGATTTTAGTATAGCATTTTCATTGACAATTGAGTCTCCAAAGACCTATTATGAATACAATGAAGATATTTATGAACCCTAAGGTTTGGGTGGGAATACCGGTAGTTGGAGCCGTGATGATAGGATTATTTTTATGGAGCTCAACTTCTTCTCAACGGTGTGCGTTGGGAAATTCACTCCTTTGTGAAAGCTTGTTTAATACCATATCTCACCAAAACTCATCGCTTAAAGGGTCATACTATCATTCAAAACAAGGAGAGACGGTTCTTGAAGTGATGTGGCAGATAGACCAAGAAGGTTATGAGCTCATACGAACACAAGAAGAAGGAGGTGGTGAGGCAGACATTATCATCGCAGGAGAATCGGCCTATCTCTCAAGGAGGGGAGTGGGTGGATACTGGAAGGTAAGCGCGGAAAGCATTATGGCGTATCAATCATCATTTCCTTTTCACCCCTCACAATGGATAAAGTCAACCCTCACTCCTTTGCAAAATGAAGGGCGCATTATCTCTCAAGATCTATCCAAGTGTAGTTATGGGAAATGTTCGCTCTACACAGTGCAACTATCACAATCCAATGAACTAACTCTCGAAGTTGATGAGCGTATGAAGACAATCCGAGCCGTATCGGGAGAATCTGATGGTTCGGTATATGAAGTAAAAATAAAACACGAAACAAACACTTCAGTTATTCCAAAAAGAGAAGTCATGCCTGCACAAGCAGACAGCACGGTCATTCCTGATTTCTTTTTACGAAGAGACGTTAAAGAATCTAAAACCCCAGCTTATGTGAAAGAGTTTAAACAACAACAGATCGAGTTTGAAAAACAGCCATGAAATCTGTATTTATAATGCTTTCAGGAGATTGTTCACCTACCAAACTAATCCGCACGTATATTCAAAACGCATCCATCTGTATTGGAGCAGATGGGGGAGCAGATCTCTTAGTACAGTTATTCGGGATACCCCCTCATGAAGTGGTGGGAGATTTTGATTCCCTTTCCAATCAAACGCGTGCATATCTCAAAGATCGAAACATTCCGTGCATCCAGCATCCCACCGATAAAGATCAAACAGACAGTGAGCTTGCGATAGAAAGGGCGATAGAATGGGGGGCGGATCAGATCATCATAGCGGGATTTTCCGGTGATCGCATTGATCACATGCAAGCCAACATTGGGTATAGTGCGAAGCGATCCGCGCACGTACCCATCAGGATCATATCGGGAAACCAGGAACTATCTTTTATTCATCTGAGTGGCACGATACAGGGAACAATAGGCGAACTTGTTTCACTCATTC
>CALESU010000107.1 GCA_937914905.1 uncultured bacterium | reverse complement strand
TTTTGGCTTATATATTGCGGAAAATGCTTTCAGGCCATCAACATACTCAAATGGCTTGATGCGATAATGGTCAACATCGATTCCCAGAGGACATATGGCGATCCGTTCGGGATCAATCTGTCCATCGCCTACTATTTGCGAATATCTTTCCTCAGATTCTTGACGAGATACTCCTTTTTGTTTCATGTCAAGCGTAATGATGATTTCGCGCGTATATTCGTTCAGTAGCCTGTTTTTTTGTGCTTCTGAAAGGGCTAAAATAGAATCAGCATCAGTCATTGCTTTCATGGCAAAAATGGGATCTGGAAATTCATGAAGGAAGTTTAGCTCCATGGCGTGAAGTGAAATCATGTAGGGAACGTTATATTTTTCTTTGATAAGGGCTGCGGCGTATCCGATATACATACCGTGCTGAATATGTAAGAGCTCGTAGCCATCTTCTTGAATGCATTTTTCGAAGGTAGAAAAGAAAGCTTCTATGTATTCCTTCACTTCTCGTTGACTCATGGAATGAAAGGGGATAGAACCCACTGCTTTTGGCTGATTGTCAAATACCGGAGGATGGTCAAAATAGAGAGGGAAAAGGGCATAGGGAACTTTGACGCGTGATTGATAGCTATGATGCACGGAGAATACGATACCTGCATCATCTCCTTTTTGTTGCATACCCTCCATCAAAGTATGGGTATAGATTGGCGCACCACTACCGCCTACCTCAGGCGCATAGATCATTCCATAAAGCACTTTCATAAGCATACGGTCAAATTGGTATGATCATATCATACGATCCACTATTATATTCCAGAATATTCTCAGCGTCAAATCATTTATGTGCTTTTCCACTGCATCCATTTCAACCCCTAAGTAGGTAAGAATCTATGTGAAAAGTGAGATATCTCGAGCTGCTTAGATTAAAAGTTCTACCGAACTTGGGATTTCACTCTCAATTATGATGTTCATTCCGGTAATTGCGCTGCTTACTTTCATTATTTCTCCAATCACACCCCTAATGTAGTTTGGTCAATCTCCATGCGCACCTTTTTCGATCTGATCAAGGGAAAAAATGGATGGTTCTTTTGAAAAAGTAGTGGAATATACGTGTACAAATCTGTCTTCACGCTTTCCCAAAAGCGTAATTGTTTTTCGATTAATCCCGGCAGAAAGGGCATGTCCATTGTTGTAGTCTGTATGATTACCGATGATTTCTGCTCTACCCGGAGCTTGAGAAATTTGTTGGATTCTACTGTGATATAGTCTGAAAAAGTACATTTTTCTTTCATTCAACTCTGGATCAACATTGCTTTGAAAGTGATACGTGCTTTTATTTTAAAGTGTTAATTTATTCAATATTATTGCTCAAATAATTACCATGAAACATAATGCATCCAGTTATAATATCAATATGGGCGAAACTAATGATGATATGAATCATTTCCAAACAGAAAGTAGACCTTCAATGGAAATTTTACCAACTTCCCCCGAGATATTCGCAAATCCTCCTTTGAGAGGTACCTCGTTAGTTTATTCTGTACCCGCTATGGGCGAGTGGAGAAATGGATTTTTAAGACGCATGCTACATGCATATTTTTCCCAACATATCGACGATAGTCATCCTATTGAAATTGAAGTGCTTGCAAATGTCGGAGCACATTTCAGTAACCTGCAGAATCCCAATGGGAATAGTTCGCGAAAGCAAACTAAAGAAGAAAAGCCTCGAACTCCTCATCAACAACAGGAAAAAGAAATTGAAATAACCGGACTCATGCAAGAATCTGCTGAGGCAGTTAGTTTTATGAAGAAAATTATTGAAGCTCAGCGAATTGCTCGATTATTGTCAGAAAAT
>CALESU010000106.1 GCA_937914905.1 uncultured bacterium | reverse complement strand
TACTCCTTTTTCTGAGATCGGCCCTCCATATTTTTCATACGCTTCATATGCCAGAGTTCCCTTTTTAACTCGTGCGTCCCATGAGCCTAAGCGCATGGTGCCTCCATATGCACGCCGTTCCATCAATTCCTTTTGAGAAGGAATAAGATGAATCACCTGATTTTTCCCATCTGGCGCGTTCTCTGCCGTATTGGCATCAGATATGCCCATGACATGACGTGCAAAGGCTACACAAGCAAGTTGCATGCCATAGCAGAGTCCTAGATAAGGGATTTTTTCTTTTCGTGCATAGTTTGCAGCTTGGATCATTCCTTCCGCGCCTCGTTCCCCCCATCCGATAGGTACGATGATCCCATCTGGATTTCCAATCACTTCTGCAATCTGCTTTTCTGCTTCCTCTTGACTCAAGCCATCAAATTCAAGTTTTTCCGAATTGATCCATTTCGTAACAACGTTTACTCCCACATGCCATTTTGCATGATCTATCGCATCAAAAAGTGCGGCATAGGAATCTTTGAGTTGGTAATCTCCTGTGCCAAAATACTTTCCCACAATGGCAATTTCCACTGTTTTCGTAGCTTTTTTTGAAATGAGATTCACTAAATTCTTCCATTCAGCAAGGTCTGGTGTTTTCTCGGGAAGATGCAGTTTTTGCAAGACCATTGAAGTAACGTTTTGTTCTTCGAACGTGAGAGGGATCTCGTAAATATTATTGAGATCAGGATTTGAGATGATCTCCTCCGGGTGCATATTACAAAATAGGGCAAAACGATCTTTTCTTCGTTTATCAAGCTTCTTTTCAGAACGGGCAACGATAAAATCAGGCTGAATACCCATGGAATTTAATGTTCTTACCGAAAGTTGAGTTGGTTTTGTTTTCGGCTCACCTAGGTGTGATGGTGTGGGAACCCAACTCACATGGACATGGACTACATCATCTGGTTTTTTGAGCGTAAGGATTCGGGATGCTTCGTAATAAAAAATGTTTTGATACTCCCCTGCCGTGCCCCCCAGCTCAATAATCACAATCTCTGCTTGTTTTCGCTTTGCAAGAACATGGATTCGGTTTATGATTTCGTCAGTGATATGAGGAATGGCTTCGACATCCTCGCCTTTGTATTCAAATCTTCGCTCCTTATCTATCACTGTCTTGTAGATTGTTCCCATGGTGACAAAGTTGTCACGTGTCATGTTTTCCCCTAAAAACTTTTCGTAGGTCCCCATGTCCATATCTGCCTCCGTACCATCCTCACACAAGAAAGGGTCACCATGTTCGATAGGATTTATGGTTCCGGCATCAATATTGAGGTAGTTTTCGAATTTGATGGGAGCTACGCGGTAACCGGCTTGTTTCAAAAGGAGTGCAAGGGATGCAGTCGTAACTCCTTTGCCGATCCCGGAGATTACGCCACCTGAAACGAAAATATATTTCAGTCCTTGCATAGTGAATTATAACCTTATTTCCTCAAGAGGCAAAGTCAATTTACACAATCTATCACGTTTTACTTTCCGGTTTTACATCTGTTTTTGGGTTCAGAGCCCACTGAACATGTTTGCACTCAGGAAATTTCTCGCACCCATAAAATCGTTTACCCGTTTTACTGTAACGTACCACGAGTCTTCCTTGACACAAAGGACACATATGTCCTTCTACGAAACGGAGATTGGGCTTGATATATTTACAATTCGGATACCCTTTACACGCATAGAATTTCCCAAATTTACCATATCTTGCCACAAGCTCTGATCCACACTTAGGACAGGGTTCTTCCAGCTTATCTTCCACCACATCTAGCATTTGAGTACTTTTCTGCTGTTCTTTCAAAAGCTTTGAGAATGGGGTATAAAATCCATTCAGAAGGGTCA
>CALESU010000105.1 GCA_937914905.1 uncultured bacterium | reverse complement strand
TTCTCGTGAAATGCCACGCCAGATCCAACAAATATTCTCACACAAATGGTTAAATGGCGCTCTACTCATTGCCCTTATTCTCATTCAGGCAGGGGATTGGTCAGTACGAGACGGAGAATCTATGTGGTTTATGAATCAGTATTACTTGATGTCAAGTATTGTGGTTGGACTTGTTGTTATCGCAGCTGTAATAAAAGACAGTTTGATCGAAAGAATATTCTCACACAAAATCTTAGTATTTTATGGAATGATAAGCTATTCACTTTATCTAACTCATAGCAATGTCAGTAAGTGGATTCATCAAATTCTAGTTCCTTACCGAGAAACTATTCCATTAATTCAACTGTTTTCGCTCGTTGAGCTAGGTTCAGTGTTGGCGCTTAATATTGTCATATCATTCCTTCTGTATCAACTCGTGGAAGCTTTGTATTTGAATAGGAAAAAAACACCCAAATCGGCCACGAAAAATGCTTTGAAAAAGTCATCTGATTCAACATCCCGAAATCGATTCCATCTTGGAGCTCTGCTCTCTTTGCTCGTTGCACTATCGCTATCAATATTTGCATATACGGGAGGATATCGATTTACGCAATACGCCTCTCATCATTCATACTATGCCGTGTGGGATGTGAGATCTTATCTGCAGAATACCATTTCACTTCTTGAAAAACCCACGCTCAGAGTTCCCATAAAAGCTCAATACGACAATCTTTCCGTTGTGACCCTCAATTTGTGGTATTACAAGAACGCGGATGTCACGCGTAGTCAATTTAAAAACCCTGCCCGTCTTAGATTCCGCCTGATTGATGAGTCAACAAATAAAGTGCACAGCGAAACGTGGTGGAATGCGTTCGATATTGAAAGTGAGTCAAATTATCCCTTTGGTTTTTCCACGATTCCTGACTCAAAAGGGAAGTCGTACATTGCCGAATTGTATCTTGAAAATGGAGCACCACTTGATCATATTCTTTTCAATGCAGCTCCGGGAAAAACTCAAGCAATCTATACCGATACCAAATCAAACATACTTAAGAAACCGTACCAATTGGTTTTCAATCGAATTGGATTCGTTCTCACACACCCTGATAGTTTATTTTTGATTATCATGATAGGGTCGATAATCTATTTAGGAATGCAAAGAACAAAAAATACAAATAGGGTAAAATAGTAAATTATTATGCATCAAAACATCCCTCACCACATTCGTGACCTCTTGCAAGGTGAGCCAGTTGATTTTATTGTGCAGTCCGCACAAGATTATCGCAAACGAATCGCTGGAAAGGTTGCCTTGGGAATCGTGGCTGTTTTTTCATGGATATTCTTGTTTCCCCTCATGTTTGCAGGCCCGTTATTGGACGTTCTGTTTACGGGTGAGACTTCAATAACGGTGAATGGAAGTTTAGAAGTGTATACGAGAAATAATATGTGGGGACCCTTTCTATTTGCCCTAATTCCCACTGCGATTTCCTCTATTTTTATCATCCCAATGATTATTACTGGAGTCAAAGCATTCTCACTCATGAGAAA
>CALESU010000104.1 GCA_937914905.1 uncultured bacterium | reverse complement strand
GAGGTCTCTCACATGTTCTGCTGCCTGTTCAAGCTCGGTGGAGTTTTCATAGTTAATCATTCCTAACAGTTGTTTGATCTTGTCTCCTAAGTGTGCTCCTTCGATAAATTCAAAATAAGCACGTGAAGTGACAATAAAACCGTATGGAATAGGGAGATCTGCGTTCGTCATTTCACCTAAGTTAGCTCCTTTCCCTCCTACTAATCCAACGTCACCTTTTGAAACTTCCTCAAACCAAACAATCGATTTTGTATTTCTCATATATTTAAATATATACATATAGAGATGAGAACATCAAGCGCTTTTTTTATTGTTGACAAGTAAGGTGGTATTTGGTACTATTCCGATACATGATTGAAATATATCATTCGTAATGAGCACTCTCGGAGAACCTTAATTAGTTTTCCCAACAGCTTCATTCGATAGTCACTTTTAAAGAAATATTTGCCCTTGACATCAGCTTTGTACGTGCGTTACAATAGGTGTCACTTGATTTAAGGTCAGGTGGTTTTTTTACCCTAAAAATCAAGAAGGGTCATCGGGATAAGAAAGTGGATATCGGAAATACAATCCTGGGCCTATAGCTCAATTGGCTAGAGCGTCGGATTTGCATTCCGAAGGTTTGGGGTTCGAGTCCCCATAGGTCCACAGAAATAGTTGGTTTTTGGTTATTGGTTGTTGGTTTCCTCGGAAACGAACAGCTAACAACAAACAGCTAACTACAATGATGTACTTTGACAATTCGTCGAGATAAGGTCTTTTTAGAAATGAAAAAAGAAGACGTAGGCCATCTTTCCGTCATAATTGCATGACAATTTGACAAACCGAGAGAGATGGGAGAAATCACGCCAATGGTGGATGCCTTGGCAGTTTGAGCCGAAGAAGGACGCGTGTACGAGCGCGATATCATCGATGAGTCCTCCAACAGACATTACTAATCGATGGTTTCCGAATGGGGTAACCCCGCGTTATGTAAATAACGTGTATCGTGCTTGCACGATAGGGAACCCGGGGAACTGAAACATCTAAGTACCCGGAGGAAGAGACATCATAATGAGATTCCGTTAGTAGCGGCGAGCGAACGCGGAACAGCCTAAACCAGGGCTTCGGCCCTGGGGTTGCAGGACTGCAATATCTGATGAGTTATTGATAAAAGAATGATCTGGAACGATCAGCGAAACAGGGTGACAGCCCCGTATTTGAAATCAATGACTCCGGTAGCAGTATCCTAAGTACCACGGGACACGGCAAATCCTGTGGGAATCTGGGTCGGTCACGATCCAAGGCTAAATACTCAAACTGACCGATAGTGAACTAGTACCGTGAGGGAAAGGTGAAAAGATCCCCGGGAGGGGAGTGAAATAGTACCTGAAACCATTGGCTAACAAACAGATAGAGTTTGTGCTTCGCACTTACTCAATTACTTGTTTTAGCCGTTTTTGAACGTGATTGTAATTGATTGAGTGCGGAGCACGAATGATATCGTGCCTATTGAAGAATGAGTCAGCGAGTTTTCCGACCAGTGCTTTTGGCTTAACCAAGCTTTCTTGGGGAGGCACAGCGAAAGCGAGTCCTAATAGGGCGTTTATGTACTGTCGGAAAGACCCGAAACCAGGTGACCTATCCATGAGCAGGATGAAGCGCATCGAGAGATGCGTGGAGGTCCGCACCCGTAGTCGGTGAAATGACTTGGGATGACTTGTGGATAGAGGTAATATGCCAATCGAACCTGGAAATAGCTGGTTCTCCCCGAAATATATTTAGGTATAGCCTCTTGTTTTTAAACCATGGGGTAGAGCTACTGGATGGTTGCGGTGGTCGCAAGACTATCACTACTAACCAAACTCCGAATACATGGTGGTCAACAAGGGAGTCAGATCTGCCCGTATAATCGGGTATGGTCGAAAGGGAAACAACCCAGACTCTCGTCTAAGGTTCCAAAATATCCGTTAAGTGGAAAAGGCCGTTTTATTTCCAACACAGCAGGGAGGTTGGCTCAGAAGCAGCCATCCTTTAAAGAGTGCGTAACAGCTCACCTGAATACATTGACCTCGTGTCGATGTGGAGATAGTGCGCCGAAAATGATCGGAGCTCAAACGGATTACCGAAGACAGAGATTTATTTTGCATTCGTGCAAAGTGAGTGGTAGGGGAGCGTTCTTATTGCATTGAAGCAGTACTGTAAGGTATTGTGGAGTGGTAAGAAGTGAGAATGCTGACATGAGTAGTGATTCTCCCGATGAAAACTCGGGATGCCGAAAGTTCAAGGTTTCCTCAGCAACGTCAGTCGACTGAGGGTTAGTCGGATCTAACCGGGACGCCAAGCGGCGTCACCGGGATGTACAAGCAGTTAATATTCTGCTACTGTTGATATCGCGTTATTACGATCGTATTGACGAAGTTTGATACTCTGCCCTTCCTATATGGGAGGTTAAGCGACAAGTACCAACGCAAGTTGGAATGAGTCGTTAATACAACTCCACCATAATGGTGGGGGAGGCAGAAGACTTAAGCTTCCGGGAAAAGATACGTTTCGGAGTTATATTAGCATCCGTACCGCAAACCGACACAGGTGAACAGGTCGAGTAGACCAAGGCAGACGGGTGATGGTGGTTTAAGGAACTCGGCAAAAAAGCTGAGCGTAAGCTAGTCAATATGCTCTGCCCTCCATTGGAGGGCCACAGCAAAAGTTTTTCAACCGACTGTTTAGCAAAAACACAGGCTCCTGCAAACCAGAAATGGGACGTATAGGAGCTGAGGCCTGTCCGGTGCTGGTAAGTTAATCGTTGGGGTTGATCTCTTCCAATTTGGTAGAATGAGGCTCTGACGCAAGCTCCAGTGAACGACAGCTCTAACCCTGAGAGTTCTAAGGTAGCGTAGCCCCTTGCCGGGTAAGTTCCGGCCTGCATGAAAGGCTTAACGAGTTGAAAACTGTCTTGAACCACTGCCCGACGAAATTGAAATGGCTGTGAAGATGCGGCCTACTTACACATGGACAAAAAGACCCCGAGAGCTTTACTGAAACTTGACATTGGTGCGAGGATATGAACTGTTTAGTGTAGGAGGGAGGGCTTTGCCCGACAATGAAACACCTCTCTTTTGTGTTTTCTCACCTTATCTTACAAAATAAGAAACAGTGTTAGGCGGTCAGTTTACCTGGGGCGGGTCCCTCCAAAAAAGTAACGGAGGGGCACAAAGGTTGGCTTATTCCGGATGGAAATCGGAATGTACGTGTATACGCATAAGCCAGCTTGACTGCGAGGACGACCATCCGAGCAGGTGCGAAAGCAGGTGTAAGTGATCCCCCAAACGCTGGTGATTGGCGTTGGGGCTTAACGAATAAAAGCTACCTCGGGGATAACAGGCTAGTCTCGCCCGAGAGTTCATATCGACGGCGAGGTTCGGCACCTCGATGTCGGCTCATCGCATCCTGGAGCTGTAGTCGGTTCCAAGGGTTGGGCTGTTCGCCCATTAAAGCGGTACGCGAGCTGGGTTCAGAACGTCGTGAGACAGTTCGGACTCTATCCTGTGTAAGCGTTTAGATTCTTGAGGAGATTCTTTCCTAGTACGAGAGGACCGGAAAGAAGGAATCCCTGGTGTACCAGTTGTACCAAAAGTGCATCGCTGGGTAGCTATATTCCTAATTGATAAGCACTGAAAGCATCTCAAGTGCGAAGCTTACTCCAAGATGAGGAATCCCTATAGTCCGCCAGAAGACCACTGGTTTGATAGGCTTTCGATGTAAGTGCAGCAATGCATTTAGTCAAGAAGTACTAACGGACGATCTCCCATCTCTCTTGTTTGTCAAAAAGCAACATATTTGTCATTCTGAGGCTTAAAGCCGAAGAATCCAAGTATGGAGAGATTAAACGGAGTGACCTACGGATAAAAAAAGACCTTTTTGAATGACGAACAAAAAAACCCTGCGCAAGCGGGGTTTTTTTGTATATAATGACCACACATGAAGCATTTTGCGAAGCGAATTATCTTGCTACTTGTAGTTATGGTTATCGGGGGAATTGTTCTCCTGTCATATTTTTATTCAGGCTCACGAGCCGGAAGATTGGTGAGTAATAAGGAATACCTTGAGTCACTTCGTGATGCATCCCGCGGGAGAAACCTGGCCGGTAATAATGACTTTATCCCGACGGATCAATCTTCAACGCTTGACTCAGAAGAATCTATTCAGAATCAGAACCCTCAAAATCTGTTTGAATTGCTTTTATTTCAGTTGAAGGCACTCTTTAAACTACCGTAATTGAATGGATCAGGGCTTCCACCCTTCAAATACAGCGTAGTTCCCATTTCGTGAAACACATCCATAGACTACATCTGCTCGCAAAATAGACTCATGATTTACGGAAGCAACCCACATCGAAACTTCGTTCGCATTGGGCGAGAGCGCAATATTTTCCACAACCTCTTGATATGAAGGGTACGGAAGAGAATTAGTATCTCGTCTTGTGACAAAGCCATTATGTGAAAATTCTTCAGAAATCTCCTGAGCACGTATGCTAGCAAAAGAACAAACTAAAGAATGTTCCTCGAGGGACGAAAGACCACGAGATTGACGATATTGATTGATTCCAT
>CALESU010000103.1 GCA_937914905.1 uncultured bacterium | reverse complement strand
CACACAGGCATCTTCCCTGAGCAAGCGGTCATGTGGGATTGGATGGACGGCCTTATTCGCAAAGCAGGAAGACCTATTCGCGTGCTTAATTTGTTTGGATACACAGGAATTGCATCACTCGTTGCCACACAAGCAGGCGCCAAAGTAACCCATCTTGACGCTTCAAAGCCATCACTCACCTGGGCACGAGAAAATATGCTCGCTTCTCATTTACCAGAAGATTCTATTCGTTGGATCTTGGATGATGCGATGAAATTTACGAAGCGTGAGATTACTCGAGGATCTTACTATGACGGAATTTTAATGGATCCCCCCGTATATGGGCATGGTCCAAAAGGCGAAGCGTGGGATTTTAATAAGCAAGTTGCACAATTGTTCGATCAATGTCGCCAGATTCTGACTCCCCAACCCCTATTTTTCCTAGTGAATGCGTACGCAGTGTCCGCTTCGGCAATCATGCTTGGCAATTGCTTGACTGATCTTATGGAGCAATACAAAGGTAAAGTCGAGTATGGAGAGCTTGCCCTCCGTGAATCGATTGGGAAACGGTTGTTATCTACGGGTATTTATGCGCGGTGGGAGGAAATATGTTGAGTATAGTCGGAACGCCCATTGGGAATATTGAAGACGTTTCGTATCGTCAAGCAAAAACGCTCCTTGAATCGGATATCATTCTTGCGGAAGACACAAGAACCGCACAAACGTTTCTCCATTCGTTAATTCGTCTACAATTATTTCCCTCACTACCTCAAAAAGTTCCGAAAGTAATCTCGTATTACAAAGAAAAGGAGATGAACGCACTTCCGCACGTTATGAGCTTGCTTGATGAAGAAAAGAACGTCTCTCTTATTTCAGAAGCAGGGATGCCGATAATCTCTGATCCTGGGTATCTTCTTGTACGGGCTGTGATAGAACGCGGGATTCCATACCAAGTGATTCCTGGGCCATCAGCCGTCACCACGGCGCTCCTTCACACCGGCATGCAATGGGACTCATTTCAATTTGTCGGATTTATTCCCAAAAAAGAAGGTCAGTTGGTCGGATTTTTTGAAAAGCTATCACGAATGGCACCTATTTCACAAAACCTCGTTTTTGTGTGTTTTGACTCACCTCTTCGGATCAATAAAACTCTTGAAGTGCTTGATCGACTATATCCCGATGCTCAAGTAGTTCTTACCCGCGAACTTACCAAAGAATTCGAAACCATATACCGCGGAACACCTCAAGACCTTGCAAAGGGCGAATACCGCGGCGAGATTACACTCGTTGTCAAATTCTCGTAAGCATCAAAAACAGGATTACCCTTCGTACTCAGGGAAGTTTTCATCCCCATTTACTTTTGGTGTACTTTCAGCTTTAGATTTCGAATTGAGCCAATCCACATAGGTGCATCCCGTCGCTTGTCTCTTTTCTCGATCCCATCCGGCGGTACTACATTTTTTCATTCGTTTTCCATTGGCAGTGGTAACGAGCAGGAGTTTTTCACCACAGGTTGG
>CALESU010000102.1 GCA_937914905.1 uncultured bacterium | reverse complement strand
AAAGCAATTATTTTAGCAGGTGGCAGAGGGACACAAATGAGGCCGTATACGTATGAGATCCCGAAACCCATGCTTCCTGTCGGCGGGAAACCGATTCTTGAACATCTGATTTTGCAACTAAAAAACAACGGTATTACAGACATTATCATCGCAATCTCGTATCTGGGAGATAAAATTAAAGCATATTTTGGAGATGGAAGTGCTTTTGGCGTACACATCACCTACTCCGAAGAACAGGAACATCTTATGACAGGCGGGGCTCTGGGACAAATTAAAGACTTAGTTGGAAATGACACGTTTGTCGTCATTCATGGAGATATTTTGACTGACTTTTCCTTTTCTGACTTTATTCAATTCCACAAAAGTCAAAATACCATAGCTACCGTTGCCCTCACCACCTCTGCAATGCCCACCGAATTTGGTCAAATCAAATTACATGGAACAAGATTAACCAAGTTGTATCTCAACACTGAAGATCAAGGCACAAAAAGTCACCTTATTCACACCGGAATCTACGCATTTGAAGCAGATATTTTCAACCACTTTCCCAAACAAAAAGCATTTTCGTTGGAAGATGTGATTCGCACACTCATTGACGCTCAAGAAGTAAGTGGATTTGTTTTTGAAGGAAGTTGGTTTGATGTAGGGAATCCTCAAAACTACGAGCTTGCGATCAAACAGTTTAATAAAACTAAATAAGTCCTTCCCCTACTCCAAAGATAAATCCGAAGATCTGCGCGATAAAATACGAAAGCATAAGGAGAGCAAATCCAATAATACCTGCTCCAATTTTAGCCTGTCCTGACTTTATTTTTTCAGGATCTCCTCGAGAGATGAGATAGTCATACCCTCCCCAGATCATGACAAATAACAGGATGACACCTGCAAATGGGTAGAGAAAACTAGTGCCAAGAGTGATGAGATCGGTCAGCTTAGTGATTCCGACAAGGGGTCCTGTGATTGTTTGTGCTGAGCCGCCGCCACCTGGTTGTACTACCAAACCTTGAGCAAGTTGTTCCATATGAATAAGAATACCAGATTGGATTATGATTCTGCAACAATCCCCATGCGCTTGGACGTTTGTTACGAAGAAGATTGAATGAGCCGGTACAGCATGAATGCAATGAGGGAAAGGACAATGATCGAAAGAATCCCAATCATGGTAAGGAGGATTGAGCTTAATCCGTTTTTGTTATGTATCTTTTCAAATGCCTCAACATCAAGAGGAGTAAAATGCTCATGCATACGTGTTCCATTATACTAAAGGATTCTTGAGATAGCTCGTTTAGACACCTGTTTGAAGAGTTCCTTGAGGAACAACTTCTTTAGGAGGAAGAGGCATGGTGGGACTTGTGGAATAGGAAGGAGTTGATGGGGTTGTGGGCATTGGCCTCACTTCTCCCTGAGGTTTTGGCGCTTGTTGATATGTCAATACTCCCCCCATCGGTGACTGAGGTTTTTGCTGCACCACAGTTCCTCCTGTTTTAAGATCTGAT
>CALESU010000101.1 GCA_937914905.1 uncultured bacterium | reverse complement strand
TATCTTTTACTTACCCATCTTTCATTGAAGTTCCCATCATTAAGGAGCGAAGGTATTTCTGGATATTCTGACAGCAAATTCGGATCTGCTGATAGAATTCGATTAATATGCTGAATAAGATCGAATTGTGCAGTTCTCCTCATGCTTTCATCAGCACTCACTACTAAGTAATTTCCACATAAGTAATCGATTCCTTTGAGTTCAACATTTGCTGGCATATAAACATGTATTATACTTCCTCAATACACCTTCACTAAACCCTTTTGAAGCACGGCTTTGAAGCTTCTGTGCAAGAGAATGAAAGTAAGTATAGAGTAAATGATACTTAGCACGAGACTGATTCCCAGTTGTCCATAATCAATCTTTCCTTCATACAATAAATGCCTTGCTTCTTCAAACACGTAACTCATGGGCACAATACGAGTAATAACCTGTACCCAACTTGGCAAAATATCAACGGGATAATAAACTGCAGAAAATGGAGAAGCCAACCATACAAAAGTCCATGCAAGAACTTGAACCCTGGTTCCAAATCGAAGAATGAATGAAGAAACGAGAAATCCAATCCACCATCCACTGATGATGAGCAGTCCCATAAATGCCAATAGATGGACCGAATAGAACAATATGCCAAATTTATACAGCAATACAGTGATAAGCGATCCAAATACAAAACTAATTATCGCCTTAACAAAGCCCAAGGCAACAAGCGAAGCGATCCATTCTCGAAATGTGAGGGGTGATACAAATAAATTGATGAGATTTTTATTCCAAAGCTCTTCTAGAAGTCCACTCGTAATATCTATCTGTCCCCGATGCACAATATTCCATAGCAACACTCCGGACAAAATCATGAATATAACGTTTTGAAAGTCTGGAGTAATACTTTGAAAGTACATTCCCGTGATTCCCCATAGAAGAAGATCGAGAGTGATCCAATAAAATGAATCAACCATTTTGTCATAACTCCTTCTGAAAAGGTACATATGACGGAGTAATATGGCGTATATTCGGTGTAGTTTCATAAATCTCGATTTTTATTTTGCTTGGCAATCATGAGGAAAAAATCTTCCAAATCGGGCTTATCGATACTTATTTCATAATACTCAATCTGATTTGAGCTTAAAAAAGTTAGGTACTCAGGAATGAGTTTTTCTTTCATTTCCAATGTCACTGTCATCTTTTTGAAGTGCACGAGACTGTTTGAAGCTTCTGCAAAATCGGTAAGTATCGAAGTATTATCCTCTTTGGTTGTGATGCGAACTCGTGCGGTATCGATCTGC
>CALESU010000100.1 GCA_937914905.1 uncultured bacterium | reverse complement strand
AGGCGTACGTGGTACAATAATTGTTCGTGAAAAAAATCATTCTCATTCTAATGTGCTTGGCCGTTCTGGGAGCGATATATACGCTTGGAAATCGAAGTGGTTCAATATCTGTAAATATCTCTCGGCAAGAAGTAACTATTCCCACACCCACTCCTTTTCCTTTTGCAGATCTCACGATCCCCTATCTCCAGAATCGGTCGTATGATGGCCAATTAACTGACCGTACATTAGTGAATCAATATGGGACATATGATGCGTTTCTTACTTCCTATCAGTCTGATGGATTTAAGATAAATGGATTACTCACCATTCCCAATACACAAAAACCTTCGGGCGGTTTCCCCGCAATAGTTTTTGTACATGGCTATATCCCCCCTTCTCAATATCAAACCCTTCAAAAATACGAGGCATATGTAGATTATCTTGCGTCAAGTGGATTTGTCGTATTCAAGATAGATCTTCGAGGACATGGGGATTCAGAAGGTACTGCAGGAGGTGCGTATTATTCTTCAGGATATATTGTAGACACTCTCAACGCTTACCATGCGCTTGAGAACAGTGATTTCGTGGATCCGGGCAAGATTGGGTTATGGGGACATAGTATGGGCGGGAATGTGGTGATGAGAAGTGCGGTTGCCAAAAAGAATATTCCTGCGGTTGTCATTTGGGCTGGAGCGGTATACACCTATGAAGATTTGCGGACGTATCGAATAAGTGACGCAAGTTATGTCCCGCCCGCAACCGGAACTCCGCGCGCTCAATCAAGACAACGATTGTTTGATGCGGTGGGAGAATTTGCCTCAGATCATCCCTTTTGGTCCCAAGTTATTCCTACGAATTACCTTGAGGGAATTCCTACCCAATTTCAGATACACCATGCTGTAAATGACGATGTGGTTTCTGTCGAATATAGCCGGAACGTGGTCAAAGTTGCACAAACAAAAGGTGTTGATATAAACCTCGTTGAGCACGAATCGGGCGGTCACAACATTAACGGACCTGCATTTTCAGATGCAATGCGCCAGACTGTCGAATTTTTCACTACTCATCTTAAATAATATCTTTTTCCTTCTTCGAAAAGCTGATGGCAAGAATGGATCCAATGAGAATTACAATGCCAGCAATTTGTGCGACAGTCAATACTTGTGCTTCTCCGTAAGGATTTAAGCTCGTCACCGCAATTCCCACACTAACCACAGGGAACATCAGTTCTGCTATTGTGGAAAGCCGTGCAGGAATATGTGCAAGCCCACGGTAATACCAAAAGATGGCAAATGCGCCTCCCGTTACTCCTGCGATGATAAGGAACCTTCCCCATTGAATAATTTCGATTGCACGCAGGTCATACGACTGTCCCAGAATAAGAGAAAAGAGAAATGCCACAGGCACAGCCAAGAGGAATCGGAGCGCGGCTAGTGTGGGGAATGAAATGTGTTTTAATGCATGTTTACTAAGGATGGTGCCTCCTCCCCAAGCCAGTGATGCTCCCAAGGCAAGAGCGACTACTAACTCTTTTCCTATAAGTTCAAATTGGATCGGTTGGAACCCGAAACTGATGAGGTAGCTTCCCACGATAGCACAACCGGCAAGAAGCAAAAATGTGGGAGTAATCTTCTCTTTTAAAAAAAGCGCAGACAAGAGTATAACGAATAGGGGTTGCAGTTTTTGAAGAAGAAGGGGTGTAACAAAATCAAACTCTGCAAAACTTCGCGCCAATGCTTCGGTAAATAAGAGTGTCCCAAGAACACTACTTACCACGGTCATCGAAAGAAGAACTGCCCAATTCTTCCCTGTTAAACTCCGTACTGACTTAAAATCCTTGATCAAAAATGGGCTCAGAAACAGAAAGCCTATTGCGTGTTCTATCATGACGATATAAGTTGTCGGGATCGTGAACGTAAGTTGGGTTCGAAAGACTGCATCGATTGCCCACAAGGAAGAAGCCAGCATCACAAATAGCACCCCTCGAGTCGTTTTATCCATACGAAAAAAAAGTAAATAGTAATTGATTCCTATCGGGGTATGCTGAAAGAAGGTACCGCAAAAAACTCCACCACAAAGGGAAGATTTGTTGCCTTCTTTCATCCGGACTGTTGCCGTCGGTCGCGGAATCACACCGCAAGTCGTGCCATATTTGGCTCGTGGACTAAGAGATATGCATCTCAACTACCACCGATTGGGAATTACACCCTACCCCGAAGGAACGACTCAAGTATACAAAATTCTTGATACAATGTCAGGAAATATGAATACTCATCCCATTCGGATGGAATCTTCTTGGAAAGCTGTTCTCCATCAGGAATTTCAAGCAGCATATTTTCCTCCTATGGCACAAAAAATCAGAGGAGCATACCTTTCTCAAACCGTGTATCCACCACCCACACACATCTTTCGAG
>CALESU010000099.1 GCA_937914905.1 uncultured bacterium | reverse complement strand
CCAATCATGGGTGCAACCAACTCAAGCGTCTACGCCCATCCCTCAATCCACACTAATCCCAACTTCAGGCCCGCAAAATACACCCACAAGCTCAACCCAACCCACAACTCGTGTACCCACAAATACGCAAACTCCCACCCCTACGTTCACCCGTACTCCGACTCCGACCAACACCGTGCGGCCCACTGCCATACCCACCTGCCCACCAAACAAATTTAGGTGTGGATCGGCATGTTACCCTATGGGAGAAGACTGCACTATCACCAACACACCAACCCCACGACCCACATCCACGCCAACCAAAACTCCCACTCCCACAAACACTCCTCCCGCATCCATAACCCCTCTCCCCACAACGTCAAATACTACTCCAACTCCGTCTCCAATCCCCACTCAAGAACCTACTCTTGCCCCAACCACCCCCACAAACACTCCTCCCGCACCAACTACCATACCTCCCACGCCAACCAACTTACCTTCTGTTACCCCTACTCCCATCGCTGAATGCATTCCTTTAAGTACAAATAGTGTAACGAAAGATATACTCGATATTGTCTATGTTCCGGCCGGATATACTTCTCTAGACACTTTTATAGGAGACGCAAGACGTTCTATAGAAGAGATAAAAAAAACTAATTTAGGAAGAAATAGATTGCAAAAAATGAATTTTATTGCATATTCTGACATCTCAGTTGATTATAAAATTGGACGACTTTCCGATGATCCAAATGATAACTTTTATAACTATATTAACGTGGATGAATACAATCTAAGCCAAACTAATGCACTTAAATGCACTTCTGACGTCACTTTTGTACTCATAAATAATGATACATTTAGTGCATTTGCATTTTCGGGTAACTTACGTGTTGAAATCACCCGAAATCCTCTCTCTCTTAGAGCATCAGCCCATGAACTAGGACATGCCATTGCATCTCTAAAGGACGAATATCAAATGTTGGACAATGACGGCAATGCACTAATTTCTAACAGTGAGGATACTCCGCAGAATAACTGCTACAAAATGGGGTCGTGGGATTTGTATCTCGACTCTTCACTGGCTTGCCCAGGATGGGAAAAGTATACCGATGCAACCTGCATTCAATCTTGCTATTATGCCGATTGGTTCAGGTCTACAAATCACAGCACGATGAACTCAGTAAGTAATACTGACGCAGATTACGTATTCAATCAAATCTCATTAGATATCTGGGACGACGCGATGATTAATTACTAATATCATATGAATTTAAAAAATATACTAAAACAGAGAATGTTAATTATCACATCCTTGCTACTAGCAATTATTGTAACAAGCATCCTCATATATGTTATTCCGCTATTCCCCTCGGATTCCGCATCTCAAAACTCTGTATTATTGGTAAAACTCCACCAGGAAGATAACCGCATAGATGTTGCTGAGATGAAAATCATAGAAGGATATCCACCCGATTATAAGATCAATTATCAACGAAACTACCTTCAATTTCATATTCTCTCTGATACAAATGAAATATTGTCTTCAGGAACCTTTTTACGGAAAACTGAGAAGATTCACGAAGGTTTCGTACAGGGAAAGCAGCGTGGTATAGTAATTGAAGAACCGATGAATTGGATTACCATTTATCTGTCATATTTTCCCAACGGAAAAACACTCCTCATAACTGATGATAAAAAAATTGAAATTCTTCGACAAGATATTGATCACAGCACACTTGATACAACCTCAGGCAACAGGCATAGGTGTGGAAACGGAATTTGTGATCAGAATGAAAATCTCATTTCCTGCTTTCAAGACTGTAGACACTACTAGTCAGAAGATGTGTACAGAAGTTTTGTGTATTCAAGAGCGGTTTTGTGTGTCATTTTTTCAAATGAATATAAGCTAGCATTTTTCACTTCGTCTCGACGAATGGGCTTTGAAAGCGCTTTCGTGATAGATTCTACACTGTTGGGATCAAATGCTAAATATGAAGATCCCATTAGCTCTCGAAATACGGGAATATCAGATGCAATTACCGGACACCCACAATGCTGCGCTTCAATCAAGGGAAGACCAAACCCTTCAGATAATGACGGATTTACCAAGGCATCTGCCGTGAAATACAACTGTGCCAGTTCATCGTGAGAAACGTGATGCTTCCATATGACTCCTTCGATTTTTTTCTCCGCAATGAGGGATTTAAGTTTATTGGAAAAATAATTTTCAGGCCCTACTAATACTAGCTTTTGTGCAGACTTCTGAGAAAGCGAACCAAATGCTTCGACCAGTTTTTCGACGTTTTTGTGAGGGTAAAAATTGCCAACATATAAAAAGTACGGATCAGGGAGATTTAAGGGTTTTACATTTCCTGATGCTTGAATACGTTCAAATGCTTGAAGTAACTCAAAGTCGACACCTTCTGTAATGGGAATGATCTTTTCAGAATAAGAAGTGCCGTATTGGGAAATCAATTGGGAACGAACGGTTTCTGTGGGGGTAATTATCTTCTTCGCATTTTTAATTTGTTGCCGAAGCATGAAAGAGAATATCTGATACTTTGTCTCATAGATGAGCGGATGAAGTGTTGAGGCTCTGCCTGTTTTAAATAAGAGAGGTGTCAAGTCATGAATGGTTGCAAGGAAAGGACGAGGATAGAAAATGGGATAACTAAAATAAGGAAAATGCATAAGATCAAGCTCATCCCTCAGAAGTTGTGTTAAGAAAACGGTTTGCTCTGCGAATGAATGCCATTTAACAGAGGTTTTGCAAATCGAAATACGAGAGTCATTAATCGAGACTTTCTCCAGGTCGTTTTGATGTACGTATAATCGAATACGTAGCTGTTCTCCTAAATATGCCGGAAGAAAGTGGATGAGATTCCTCAAGTATGTTCCTACCCCAGTTTGGGCATAAAGCCTTGCGTCAATGCCAATTGTGTATTGCCTCATATTGTTACACCAATTCTTTCAAATCAATAAATCGGTACACCAACCAATTCACCCATGATGGATATTTCTTTTCATAATGTTTTCGATAAAAAATGCGCATCGCATCATAAAAATAGTGTTTTGTGACATTTTTCGTTTTCTGAGCGCCACCCTTGATGCCACTTTGATACTTAAGATGAGTCACCACATGCTCTGGGTAATAGACAATAGATAATCCTTTTTCTTTCATACGATAGGCAGGATCAATGTCTTCTCCATACATAAAAAAGTCTTCGTCGAAACCTCTCACTTCTTCAAACGCTTTTCTCTTCGTCAAAAAGAATGCTCCGCTTATTGCATCCACTTCATGTGTTCTGTCAAGCGATTGAGATGTAAGATGATACCCACCAAAGATCCCTGCCAATACAGGAATATGTTTTTTAAGAGCTTCTAACCGTGCGTAGTAACAAAC
>CALESU010000098.1 GCA_937914905.1 uncultured bacterium | reverse complement strand
TAGTTCTTCCTCAGGGCTTACCCGAGGGAAAGGGGAGTGGGGAAGTAGGGGAGGGGTTTTCATCGATAGAGCTTAAACTGGGTAATATATTTGAGAACATCAGGATGCACTAAGTGATCTACTAAATATCCTTCTTGGATGCGTTTTCTGATTATTGTAGAGGAAATATTGGTCACCACCACATCTTCACCTTGGATGACTGTTATCTGACTCATTAGACCCTTTCCCATGACCGTTTCGGCATGTTTTATTATATCCGAACTCTCATATCCTCTCGGGTAAATCGCAAGAGGATTCTCTGATATAAGCTCCTTCCAATTGTCCCACTTTTGAAAATCAGAAATGAGATCTGAGCCAATACAAAAGGTAAATGAGTGCTTGGGAAAGTCTTTTTTCAATGCGCGCATGGTGTGAAACGTAGAACTTATTCCCCCCAGTTTAATCTCAAAATCAGAAGCGATTAAACCTGTACACTCTAGAAGTTTTGTCATAGAAAGTCTATGTGATGGAGAAGTAAGTTTTTTCCCAAACGCATGCGATGCCACAGGCATCAGCCACACTTCATCAAACCTCAACCGTTCTTTCATTTGAACCGCAGCAATAAGATGCCCAAGGTGAGGTGGATCGAATGTCCCGCCTAAAATGCCAATTCGCATATGGGGATTATTGTAGCAGGGAATAGTGCAAAATAATATACGTGTTGACAAATGCAAATGAGTTGCATATAATGCATATTATTATCTTATTTGCATATAAGTTGCATTAATTGTATGAGCGCAGAATTACGGAATCTCGGTTCACAAACACAGGTATTGAACAAACTAAATCAACACGATCAAAGTCCTGGGGGGATACTCATGAGTGGAAGACCCTTAGAGAGAACGGGAAATCAGCTTGAAGGGGTGGATCGATTTTCATTTCAGGATGGAACTACGGCATTTAAGTTGGATACCGTGGGTTTAGGCCTCTTGAGAGAACTCCCTCTTGGATCTGTATTAGGATTTATGGATTTTAGCGTTTCTATTCAACCAAATCAATTGGGGAAAAAATTGCATACTTATTGCAATCATTTACTTGATAATGAACTGCTTGCACTTGTCCTTGGACAAAACCCTTCATATACGCAAGTTGCGTTTCTGAGAAATGGTAAACAGAATCCTGATGGGAAATTTGTTTCTGCCCCATGGGGAAGAGATCAAAAGGGACCATTTGGACTTTCTCAAAAGGATGAATCAATACTTGCTCTGAGAAGATTATTTGACCCGCAAAACGGGATTGAGGGCTCACAGATGCAAACGATTTTTGACCTGAGTCTTCAGTTGCCAGGAGAGAAAAGAGTTCAAGAGTTCGGGTGCTTTAGCCATAATAATCCAAAAGCTGCAACGGCCATTAATATTCTAAAAGGAGATGCACAATTAGGCTTTGCCTCAATTACTAATTTCAATCCAAATCAATGGGCGAGAATCGCACTCAATAAGGGTTTGCCTGAAGGCCTTACTGTTCCGGTAATGAGTGATTTGGAGGGATACCTTATGTTTCAGGGTATTCTTGCAACAGCAGGACGCGTGGCAGCCATGAATCCATCGGGGATGGGGTCCGGTACAAATCCACAGGGAGTGTTTGAAGCTATGGTTGATTCCGCAATTGAACTTCCAGAACGGGTTATGAATGGAGCAACGGTTGGACAAATTCAATCTGGCTTCCGTTCTCGATTAGGACTTAGGACATAAACCCATCCATGCTAAAAGAAGTGAGACAACCTGAAATGGGTGAATTGATACAAGATGACCCGTCTTTCTTATTTTCGCCTCTTCCGGAGAGTATAAACGATGAAGGAGTGGTTGGGCAATATTTCGGAGATATGGGGCAAGATGATCTTTTTGCCCTTTTCGAAGCGCGACGCATTGTTCAAGAGGAGCAGTTTGCAGAAACCCCAGCCACTTCCTTATCTCCGATTGGAGAACCAATGCAAATGGTACCAAATAGCTCCTCGGCGTCTAGCAATAGTGAAAGACCTACTACATTAGGTGTTATTCAAGAACCTTCCCAAAAAAACGACGATTTCATTTCCCAAGCATGGGAGTTTTTTAAGGGAAAATTTGCTGCTCTTCAAGAAGCAGACACATTGATGGGTGAAATGCATATGATGGTTTGCACGGGAGCAGATGGACATTTGGTCTCAACGAATAAGTCAAAAGCTCCAAGTGTATCAGAAGATGCAATGGCTACTGCATTCATGAATGTGCTCAATACCGTCGGGGAGGCTGGACTTCGAGAGCTGGTTGATGGCACCGGAGAGGATACGTCCAAGATAGATCGAGCAGTCACTGAAGTTGCCGCAGCGACATGGGATAGATTCACTGGGGGAAATACATACGCCACCGTGCAAGAAATGTATAACAGCGGCATGGCATTTGCCTCGCAAGAGATGGCAAACCGAATGATGGCAGATCATGTCCACGGGGCCGGATGTAATCACGGCGGAGAAGGTGCTGTATTTGCAAGTGGTATGCCTGCTTCAGGTTCTTTTTCTCTCGGTGGTGGATCTTCACTAGGAGGAACCAATCATGAACATGAACATGATCATGATACGCCTACTCACAAATGTTCAGGGTGCGGAAAAGAATATCATATTCACGGAGAGTCAGGAGTTTGCAAAAAGTGTCGTGGAATAAAAAAAAAAAAAAAAAAACG
>CALESU010000097.1 GCA_937914905.1 uncultured bacterium | reverse complement strand
TCATTTCGATGGCCCCCACTATATTTACGTATCCATGGGAAAATCCCCACATGCTTCGGACTTTTACTGTTATTCCCGCGATAGTGTTTTTTTGTTCCCGGAGTATTGAATTTCTCATATCAAGATTTAAGTCACGATCTAAATTCGTCATGGGCGTTATAAGTTTGCTTATCATCTTATCTGCTGTCTATGAAATAAGAACATATTTTCTCTTTCAATCTACCGTATTTAAAGACGTTTTTACCCACTCTATCCACTTCGAGAATTATCGAAGTAAGCCTTAGGGGTCGGTGTGATACAATAATGCATGCGCATACTTCGCGTGGTTTTTAGCCATTACCCCCTCGTTATCTACCTTGCCTTTTTTACTATCGTATTTTCGATCAAAATTATCTCAAATCCCTTCCCTTTTTTTGATTGGGACGAATCCATTTATGCTCAAGTAGGAAGAGAAATGATCCAAGCAAAATCGTATTTCGTACCCATGTGGCAAGGAGATTTTTGGCTGGACAAACCCCCCTTAGTTCCTTTGTTTTATGGCATTGTGATGAGCATAACCCCTTTCATGATGCCTGAAATTTCCACACGTCTTTCAACCCTATTCCTTTCCGTATGTGCGCTCGTATTGCTCTATAAGCTTTATTGGAGCGTAGTCAAAGAAACGTGGCTTGCTACCACCATGATAGTTGCGACTTCGCTTACCTCTATTTTTCTTCAGCGGGCACAAGTTCTTAACGTAGATATCTTCCTCTTGATTGGATGGCTCGGATACTTTCTATTTCGGAAGTATTTTGTGGTATCCCTCGTGTTTCTTGGAGTTGCAGTGTATAGCAAATCTCTCATTGGATTGTATCCATTGGGCGTGCTTCTTTTGTATCATACGTACCAATATGCAACCAAACAATGTTCGCTTCGAGATCTGGGTAGCGTAATCCTCCGCATGAGCTTGCAAGCGCTCGTACTTCTCAGTTGGCACATGGTGATGACCTATGTATTTGGTCAAGAATTTTTGTATAAGCATTTTTATGAAAGCCATGTAAAAAGAGTTACGGCTTCGATTGAATCACATTTTGGGCAGAGAACTTTTTACATCACGTTGCTTGCAGAACAATATGGTTCGTACGCAATCTTTTCAGTACTCGGAGGGATAATTCTTGCGTTTCAATGGCTTACTAAAAAAATCTCAGATTCTTCACTTCTCCGTAGTGTATTTTTCGTTCCTTGGTTTTTGTTTCTGAACCTTACCAAGACCAAAATATTTTGGTATGGTCATCCGTATCTAGGACAATTTGCATTTCTCATGTTGTATCCTCTTACTCTCTTGAGAAAATATGGCTTGTTTTATTTTGGGATTATCGCAATTATCTTGTTTTCGATGTTGAATTACCATTTTCGAGAAAATACCGTTCTTGACGATTTTTATTCATCAGAAGAGGATCATCATACAATTGCACGCTTTGCTAAAAACAGATGCGAGAATTTAGCAGTCGTTATTCCACCTGAGGGGCGAGTTGCTAATAAAACCTTAAGCGATATGAATCTTCTTATCTCGACAAGCCGTTGGTGGGGAAGTCACCCTTCTATGGTGTACTATTTTGAAGGACCTGTAGAGTTTGTGTATGAGGAAGAAAGAATCAAAGAATTGCAAAATACGCAAAGTGGTTGTGTCGCACTTTCAAAAGACGATATAATATACATGTCGCCTCGAACACCTATTATGAGTTTGGGAAGTATGAATCTCTATCAATAACTGTATGTTTAATCTTTTTGGCATTGGATCATGGATATCGTCTCGATTTAACAGACGAGATGTACTTATCATAATCGTGCTCATTTTTTTATTTATCGGGATGCGCACGATCAATTTGGAGCAATGGCCTATTTTTTCTGATGAAGGAATCTATATCAGATGGGCGAAAGTGGCATGGAAAGATGCATCGTGGCGATTTATTTCAGTGACAGATGGCAGACAACCCTTGCAAACATGGGGCACCATAGCTTTTCTGAAGATCTTTTCTCCCCAAGATTTACTTGCCGGACGTATGTTTTCAGTGACGACAGGTTTCGTTGCTCTTGTGGGAGTGTTTTCTCTCCTCTATTACCTCTGGGGTAAAAAAGCAGCATATATAGGAGCGCTCTTGTATATTTGTTCTCCTTACTTTCTCTTTTATGACCGGATGGCTCTTGTTGACTCTGCAGTGAACGCAGGATTTGTTTGGATTCTCTTTTTCTCAATTCTTATGGTACGGTCGAGAAGGCTTGATCTTGCACTTATTCTTGGGTTTATTGGAGGATTCGCACTTCTTGCCAAATCATCTTCGCGATTATTTTTGGGAATTGCAGGATTAGCTCCAGCCCTTTTACTCAATAACAAACCGAAAGAGTTTCTTTCAAAAACAATCAATTATTGGTTTCTTTTGGGGGTATCGCTTGCCATTTCTCTTCTCTTTTATAACGTGCAACGTTTATCTCCGTATTTTCACTATGTTGCCCTGAAAAACACCACGTTCGTAATGACGTTTTCCGAATTTCTCCAAACCCCATTTGCTTATGTGATGCACAACATATATCTATTACCTCTGTATGTCGCATGGGAATCGGGATGGGTTATCATCGTTCCTGCGCTTCTTGGATTCATTCTCCTGTTGAAAAAAGATCGATTACTTGCTCTTTATATTGCGCTCTTTTTCTTTATTCCCTACTTGGGAATTTCATTCTTTGCAAAAATACTCTTTGGTCGTTACGTGCTCTTTTTAGGAACCGTCGTTCTGATTTTTGCGGTGTATTTTTTCACAACCATTACGAATAAGCGCTTCTTTGTCTCGTCATTTTCGATACTGATCGGATCCATGTTGTTACTTGCATATCCTATCCTTTTTGATCCCGCAAAAACACA
>CALESU010000096.1 GCA_937914905.1 uncultured bacterium | reverse complement strand
TTCCTAAAGGGGGGTCAACATCCCGGTAGAGGGGTCAGCTTGGCCGGAATATACATAAACAGCAAGATCTTGAAAGGCGAACATTGGACAGAATGAGATTGAGAATGAGAATGGGAACGGTAGAGAAGGAGAATGAGAATGAGAATGGGATCGGCTAGGAGTTAGAATGTGAATTAGTGAAAATGAAAAAGAAAATACTTATGAGAAAATGCGAATGAAAGTGAGCATTGGTCAAAATGTGAATGAGAATGAAAATGAGATCGGCTAGGAGTCAGAATGTGAATGAGAATGAAAATGAGAACGGAAAAAGGTCAGAATGAGAATGAAAATGAGAACGGCTAGGAGTCAGAATGTGAATTAGTGAGAATGAAAAAGAAAGAAAATGCGAATGAAAATGAGCCCAGGTTAGAAGGAGAATGAGAATGAAAATGAGAACGGAAAAAGGTCAGAATGTGAATGAGAATGAAAATGAGAACGGCTAGGAGTCAGAATGTGAATTAGTGAGAATGAAAAAGAAAGAAAATGCGAATGAAAATGAGCCCAGGTTAGAAGGAGAATGAGAATGAAAATGAGAACGGAAAAAGGTCAGAATGTGAATGAGAATGAAAATGAGAACGGAAAAGGGAGAGAATGTGAATGTTAATGAGAATGGGATCGGCTAGGAGTTAGAATGTGAATTAGTGAAAATAAAAAAAACGTTTAAATGAGATGGCGAATGAAAATGAGCCCAAGTCAGAATGAGAATGAGAATGTGAATGAGAACGTTTAAAATTAAAGAACGAAATCAAGAGTTTGTGAAAAATCACCCCTCCCATTCTCATTCTCCCTCTCATTCTGTCAAGTACCCGGGACGGGGGTCGAACCCGTACGATCTTTAAGGATCACAGGATTTTAAGTCCTGCGTGTCTACCAATTCCACCACCCAGGCAGGGAAGGAGAGTGCTGACGCTCACCCTTACCTGCAAGCAGATGGGGTGCGGTGCTTCATGCACTTTCTTTTGTGTG
>CALESU010000095.1 GCA_937914905.1 uncultured bacterium | reverse complement strand
AAAAGAGGACAGAATCATTTGGATTTCTTTTTGAAAACCCACATCTTTCATCAACTGCTCTTTTACTTTTTGAACCGCATGCATCACTGTTGTATGATCTTTACGTTTTACAATGTACGCAACCTCTTCGAGATTAAGATTGAGTTCGGTTCTTAACAAATACATCACGATTTGTCTCGCCTTCGAAATCGTGCTTTTTCGTGTTGGTCCTTTGAGATGGGATAATTTAATGTTATAAAACGTGCAAACCGCCCGCACAATGTCTTGAGGAGAAACTCTCGTTTGAGTTCTTTGTGTTTTTGACTGAAAAAACTCTTCGACAAGTGAAATATCAATTTCCATCCCCTCGTTTGGTAGCGTCTTCGCATATAAAGATAGCAATGTCCCCTCAAGAGATCTTGTGTCGTGCACCATTTCCGCAATTGCTTTTGCAGCCCCAATATCAAGAAGAATATTCTTTTCACGCGACTTAATAAGAAGAATTGCGGTTCTTAACTCAAAATCGGGCTGTTGAATATCAACTAACAATCCTCCTGAAAAACGAGAACGCAGTCTGTCTTCAAGATTTTTTATCTCAAATGGTGGGCGGTCTGAAGTGAGTACCACCTGGCCCCCCGAAGAAACAATGCTATTAAAGGTATGGAAAAATTCCTCCTGTACTGTTTGTTTTCCCGCAAGAAACTGTACATCATCCAAGATGATAAGACGAAGCGAGCGGTATTTTTTTCTGAAGCGAGCAGTTGTTTTCCCTCGGATTGACTCAATAAGCTCATTCATAAACTTTTCACTTGAGCAAAAAAATACTTCCGTCTCAGGACTTTGCTCAAGAATTGTTCGCGCGATAGATTGGGCAAGATGAGTTTTCCCAACACCCACACCCCCATACAAAAAAAGAGGGTTGTATGAAGTTCCTGGAGATTTTGCAACGGCTTGAGCTGCTGCAAATGCAACTTGATTTGTAGGGGAAACTGCGTAATTTTCGAATGTGCTGTTGAGATTTAGTCCCACCCTTCGGTACAAATCTTCCCGAGATGGCTCAAATGAAAGTAAAGGAGCATTTTTTTGTTGCTTTTGCTCAATAATTCGAACTTCAATTTGGGTTTTACTCCCCACGTGTTGAGTTAAATACACTCCTAACACCTCAGACTTTCCATCAAGGTATGTCTTAGCTCCTTTGTTGGTAACCCCAACGACAATCAGCCCCTCCTTCATTTCGAGAACCACCGCATTTTGCATGACGGAGAGAAATATGGGGTTTGATTTTATCTTTTCTTCAACTGAAGAAAGAAATGAGTCCCAAAAAGATGATAGCATGAACCTAAATCAATATAATGTATAGAATGTGGATAACTTATCCACAAATAATAAACATACACCCCCTTCTTTACAACAGGTCAAAATAGATCATTTTCAAACAAGAAGATGGGTAGTTGATTTCTCACGCCCATGTAAGGTAGAATATTAAGGTGTTATTACACCACATAATAAATGTGTTGTTTCCAACCTCCTGCGCAGGATGCGGGGCATTAGGAGGGGAACTGTGTAGTAATTGCTTTCTCCAATTAAAACAAATTCCCCGGTTCACCTGTCCATATTGTTTCAACTTTTCGCCTGGAGGATTAACCCATACCCACTGCAAGACACCCTTTTGTTTGGATGGTGCCCAGTCATTAATTCAATACAATAAGATTGCAAAGAAAATTATCCAACGCACAAAATACTCCCTTGCCTACCAAACACTTTCTGTTGTTCTTTCCCAAATACCACCCACTTGGTACAGATCAATTATCGATTTCACGTTGCGTCTTAACCCTCAACCACATCTTCTTGCCATACCTCTCCACCCGAAACGGTTGGCAAAGCGTGGTTTTAATCAAGCTGATATTGTGGCCAATCACCTTGCACACCTCACCAAATTAAAAGCAACACACTTACTAGTACGAGACAAAAACACATCTCCCCAAGCGCTTGTTCCTTCAAAACAAGCACGAAGAGAGAATATTCAAAACGCCTTTTTATTTATTAATACCAATGGCACCATTCCCCAAACAATCATTCTTATTGATGATGTCTACACCTCAGGAGCAACTGCAAAAGAAGCGGCGCGTGTTTTGAAAATGAATGGAGTTCAGCAGGTTTTTCTCTACACGTTTTCACATGGGCTATAGTATGTAAATTAACACAATTTATATTATTGCGTCAGGATGGGGTTAGTGATATAATACTT
>CALESU010000094.1 GCA_937914905.1 uncultured bacterium | reverse complement strand
GAAAGATGTAGGTTTTCAAAAAGAAATCCAAATGATTTTGTCCTCTTTTCATACATCAACATAGTTTCCACATCTTATCAACAGGTGTTTTTGTGCGTTTTATTTTGTCTTGAAAATCCCTTTCGAATTTTATACACTTATACACATCCTCTATTACTACTATTTTTAATATTCAACCCATGACCCTCACTTTAGACAAGGACCTCCTAGGAAACACTCTACAGATTGTGCAGAAGTTTACTTCCGATCGTATCAATACAGTCCAAACACTTCAAGGAATTTATGTGGTTTTGGATAAAAAACACATGCACTTATACGCAACCGACCTCAATGTCTATAGTCATGCTTCAATTCCTCTTATTTCCGCAGAAAAAACAGCATTTATCATCGAACCTAAGAAAATTCTTGAGTTTATCCAGTTTCTTCAGTCTGGCGAAATAACCATTACGGTAACTGAAAACTCCATCACGATAATCCAAGGAAAAACCACAGGAGTTTTCCCCATAGCTCACGCTGACGAATTTCCCCTCCCCCCCAAAATCACCGAAGAAGAGCAAACAATCCCTTCCGAATTTTTTACAAAACATCTCCCCTTTATTCTCTTCACCGCTTCAAAAGATGACGCACGGCCGGTGCTTACGGGAATTAATATTTCTACCACTCCTGATGGTGTTGTAATGGTGTCTACTGATGGATTCAGACTTTCTGTGGTGATCGAAAAAAGCAACGCAACATTCCCTTCAGTAATAATTCCTGCATCATTTCTTCAAGAGATACTTAAATTCATGCAAAGTGAAAAACAAGTTTCGTTTCGATTCTCCGAAAAAGAGCAAATTATCTCATTTACATTTAAAGGGATGGAGTTTTGTTCCCGCATTATCGAAGGAGAGTTTCCTCCGTACAACAGAGTTATTCCTACAGAAACAACCACAACCGCAAAGATAAAAAAGAGCGAATTACTCAGAAATACGAAGCTAATATCCATTTTTGCTCGTGAACATTCAAATGTGATCGTATATACATTTTCACCCGAAGGGCTTTTGTTATCTCCTAAAAAAGAGGCAAACGCAGAAAATAGCACCACACAAGATATTGAATTTAAAGGTGAACCATTAAAGGTTGCGTTTAATTATAAGTATGTGATAGATCTCCTCAATCATATAGAAGGAGACGATGTAGAGATTCAACTATCTCGGTCAGACGCCCCTGTACTTTTTAAAGTACCTCAAAACCCCGCATTTATGCATGTTATTATGCCGGTTCGATTGAGCGAATAGATGTAATGTATACTATATTGGTATGAAAGAAGGGAAAAATACATTTATTGTCATTCCTACACAACCACTTGTTTTATTTGTCATTCTTCCTGTTCTTGGATTTGTGATTTGGTACATTCGTGACATTCTTTTCTCACTTCTTATCGCATTTATTATCATGAGTTCGCTCAGGCCGGGAGTTTCATTTTTAACTGCTAAAAAAGTACCGCGCCCGCTTGCAATTGGAGTCACATTTACTTTTTTTATCCTATTTTTTGTGTCTCTCATCTCTCTCATAATCCCTCCTATTGTGATCGAGACAACAAACCTTATCCAAAACCTTCCGTTTATTATTGACTCCACAATTCCCTATTTTCAAGGAACCACCATGTTTGATAATTGGACGAACTATATTCCCAATGTGACAAATAACATCTTTGGAGTTGTTTCCGCAGTTTTTTCAAACACGTTATTTATTATGACAACACTTTTTTTTGGACTTTATTTTCTATTGGAAGAGAACCTTGCAAGTAGATTTTTTCACCATTATTTTTCGAGGGAAACCGCAGATCGGATCGTTTCAACATTTTATACTGCTGAAAAGCGTATGTCTTCTTGGTTTTGGGGAGAACTTACCCTTATGATGGTGGTAGGAGCAATGACGTATGTAGGGCTAACTCTTATTGGAGTCAAATACGCCCTTCCCCTTGCCATTCTTGCAGGACTTCTCGAAGTGGTTCCTAATATTGGACCAATCATATCAGCAGTCCCCGCGATAATAATCGGATTCAGTCAATCTGTTTTTGCCGGATTTTCCAGTCTTGCACTATATATTGTGGTACAGCAACTCGAAAACAACCTTATCGTTCCCGTAATTATGAAGCGTGCGGTTGGGATAAACCCAATTCTCACTCTCCTTGCACTCCTTATTGGAGGAAGAATTGGTGGAGTGTTGGGGATTCTATTGGCCG
>CALESU010000093.1 GCA_937914905.1 uncultured bacterium | reverse complement strand
ATTCAAAAATAAGTGTAAATCTACGCGGATTCATATCATGTGATGATATTTTTTTGTGGGGGGGAGGAGGGGCAGACCCCCTCTCATGCCGGAGGCAGACCTTCGGCCGGCTTTGCCGTAAAACTCTTAGTAAGTCGTAGATCTGGCTCTGACAGAGGGGAGACGAGTTGGGCTTTTGATTTTAAGCTTTAAGCCTTGCTGAGCGAAGCGCCTGCCTGCCGTAACGGCAGTTCAGGCAGGAAGAAAGGTCCCCTCCTTACCAAGGAGGGGATTTAGGGGAGGTCTGGTATCCGGATGATCAACCTGTAGAGACACGATACTCGTGTCTCACATGAGACGTATGTAATGGAGACGCATGTAATGCGTCTCTACAAAAGCAAATGGTGGGGTAATGAAGATCTTTTGTAACTCGAATCGCCGATTCGAGAGTTTAAAAGCGTGTCAGGCCATTCCTTCGCTTACGCAAAGTAAGGCATACAAGCCTGACACCTACAAAGGCATTTATTTTCCTGTACTCTCTGTGTTTTTGACATTTGGATTTTGACATTTGCAACCTACCTTAACGAGCGTAGGGAGGGAAGGAAATTATTCTTTTCTTTTCCCCTGCTTTAAGCAGGTCTTTGGCTTGCAGGCACTGCTTCGCAGTATTTGACTTATTGATTGACTTGACAATGCCATTAGCATATATTATATTACCCTTAGTATGCAGAAAGCATATTTATTTTCAATTTATCCTTTATTTTACATGTCCATACTTGCCGCAATAAAAATAATTTTTCTTTTCACTGATAATTTTCTCAACATGAATAATCATCTTGAGAATATTGAGGGTGCTGAAATCAGGCTGTTTTGGGGGTTTTCTCATTTACATTCTCATCGAGAAAGTGGATTCTCATCATCAATTATTCATAATGAGAATGCTTTCATCGTGAGAATATTACGATTATAGCGAGCAAAAGTGCATTCGCACGATGGAAATCCCCCGGAAAAAAAAATCGCGTTCATCGTGAGAATCTGGATGAGAATGGGTTGGGAGGCAAAACCCCCTCTGTATCTCCCACTTGAAGTGTGAGTTGAAGTAAGTCTCCCACGTGTCAAAGCCAGTCCTTCGGCCTAACAGGGGGAGATTTAGTGGGGGTAAATAGTTCACAGTTTACCGTATACTGGTAAATTGCGTCTTTTTCAAAAGCATGTTACCACCCCGGCACT
The DNA here is from genome assembly GCA_937914905.1 of uncultured bacterium. Lineage (GTDB taxonomy): Bacteria > Patescibacteriota > Microgenomatia > UBA1406 > GWC2-37-13 > UBA1450. The sequence goes on along the minus strand of CALESU010000093.1, from coordinate 293 downwards.
CCGTGCCACCCCTCCTTAAGAAAGGAGGGGAGCTTTAGATAAATTTCCCGCTTTCAAACTCAATTTTTAAAAAATTCGTGAAATTCGAGAAATTAGTGGTTAAAGCTTTTTCTTATCCTGCTTTTCAAGCCTTGAAAGTGTTGAAATTTTTCGTTATTTTAGCGTTTTATTAAGAGTAAATTTTATAAACAGACCACCGCTAATGCGGACCAGCAGGGTATCCCTCAGGGTAAACCCCAAATGGGCAAACAGGAGTAGTTGTGAAAAGAACGTTTCAGCCAAGCAATACAAAA
>CALESU010000092.1 GCA_937914905.1 uncultured bacterium | reverse complement strand
TAAAACAGTTTCAAAATACCCGTACCCGGTTCACCTTCTGCTCCTGATTTTGCAACTTCCCGTCCGATAAAACAGAGTGAATCTTCATTTGATTTTTGCCACACTCCCATATTGAATAAAGCCGATTGCATTTCTGGGAAAACCTTTTTAATTTGTTTTATGTTCATTGGTAAAGGGACGTTAATTGGTAACGGGCCATAAGATAAGACAGGAGAGATTCGGCTCCTTGATTTTGGTTTGCTCCATGAGCATGAAGACCATCAAAGCACCCACCTGTGAGTTCATTGTAGAGTGGGGTATTGAGCATATTATTTCCCAAAAACCAACTGAAACATTTTTGAGAAAGATTTTTATATTCCTCATTTTGAGTAGCCCTATATGCAGTTACGAGGGCTAAAATCATCGATGCGGGATCTTCTGGTTGTTGGTCATATTCGCTTCTTTTTTCATTGTTCGTATACCATTGTGACTGGCCAACGGGAAGATACATTTCAGAAGTGAACGTTTTTGAGATGAGGAAGTTGAGCGATCGGATACCTTTTTCGAGATACGTCTCATTGTCTAGTACTGCTCCTGCCAAAATGAGTCCTTCAGCAAGTATTGCATTGTGATATTTAAGATCAGGCTCAAACCAAATCCACGATTTATGAGAGTTCTTTTTCAAAGAGACGATCAATGAATCGGCGTACTGCATTATTGTCTTTTTCATTTGTTCTTGGACGTTGGGCACTATTCCATACATGTTTGCCAGCGATTTAATCATCAGGGCTTGAGATCGTACATGTCGAAATGAATATCCTTTATTGAAATGGTCGAGGAACATCGTTACCGCTTCTAGTTTCGTTTCATCGGGGAGATTGTTGCCGATTACCATCTCACTCAACCCCCACAAAGCTCGTGACTGCGTTTCTTCAAGATCCTCCTTATTATTTTGATTTGTCGGAAGACCATTTGCTCCGAGATAATTGAGAAAAGTACCATCATCTCGGTAACATTTTTTTACGAATGCAAAATATATTTTGAATAATGAGCGAATTTTATTATTCGGTTTTTGAGTGAGTAACCAGCAACACAACACAAGAGCTCGCGCATTATCGTCTAGCGTGTAACCATAATCAGGATCGGGTACGGAGAGTTTTGCAAATTGAAAAATTCCCACAGAATCAGTCATAGCGCTCAAATGATTTAAGTTTCGCGGAGGAACGATCGTACGAGTGAGTAAATGGATATATTTTTCTGCCACATTGCTCCACAGCATGGGCCGCGTTTTTTCATATGCGTTTCGGTCCATCTCTTTCAACTGTTCCGGATTTGCAAGTAGCTCCAATGCAGCCAATGCATATGCGGGAGTATTTTTGATGGGAACCAATCTTCCCACGTCTGGGGTGATAATCTGTTTTGCCTGTGCAAATTCGGTACTGATCACCGCTCTTCCTGCGCCAAGTGCGTATGATAATGTACCACTCACCGATTGATTGGGATCAATTGAAGTGGAGATGTAGATATCCGTAGCTTGTAAGAACTCCAATAAATCGGAAAGACTTAAATACTGATCGTAAAATCGCACATACTTTGCTAACCCTAATTTTTTGACGAGTTTAGCCAATTCAAGACGATACCTCTCGCCTTCGTGTCTTCGAATGACGGGGTGTGTTTCGCCTAAAATCAGATATAAAACAGAAGGATGTTTGGCGACAATCATGGGAAGAGCCTGTAAAACATACTCAATGCCCTTACCTCTACTCAATAATCCAAATGTAGTAAGGATCGTATGGTTTGACAATTCCAATTTTGATTTAAATGTGCTTTGAGGTGATAGGGGAATGGGATGAATACCGTGTGGAATCACACTTATTTTTCCCACAGAATGAGGATATACACATTCAATAATGTCTTTGGAATTGTTCGTGAGAACAACGACGTTTTGAGCAAGATGGATTATTTCTGCCGTAATCTCTTTCATTCTGGTTGCCGGATTAGGGAGTGCGGTATGAAGGGTAACGAGTAGTGGTTTTTTACATACCCTCATAAAATGCAGTATTTTTTCTCCAAATGGTCCTCCAAAAATGCCGTACTCATGTTGAATGATTACTCCTGATATTTCGGGATCCTTATTGATATTGAGTGCAAGTTTTTCATAGTCATTTTTACTATTTTGATCAATTTCCCACTTTACTTCTCGGGGGTATGTGTACGTATCAAGCGGTGAAAGATTGAATGCGGCAACTTGGTAGTTGAAGGTACTTTCCGGTATCTTTTGGCAATAACGAACTAAATCTTGCGTAAAGGTTGCGATGCCACATTCTCGAGGAGGGTATGTAGTGAGAAAAACAATAGTCGGTTTAATGGGAGTCAAATGTATCCATAGTATACACTCCTTTTTTTTATTATCAGGACAATCCAATCTACTGAGTTCGCTAAAGTCATTAGTTCATATTGTTTGTGTAATCTCGCTCACACTCCCGCATTAATCTACTCATA
>CALESU010000091.1 GCA_937914905.1 uncultured bacterium | reverse complement strand
ACAAGGAAATCTTTAAGCCCAACGGGCATTGCTGGAGCTTGTTTCACGAAATAACCTTCAAGCAGGCCCTCAAGACTCGTTAGTTGTTCTGAAATGGGGTTAGTACTCATATGTACTTATCGTAGGCCCGAGTAAGTACAATGTCAAGTTATTTTGATCAACTTCGGGGGAATGGGTTTTTCCTCTGGCGTTTGAGGGCTTTTTGAGGTATACTACTTCACATCCTATGGCAAAATATCCCCAACTCACTGATAAAAAATGTCATCGATGCGGACAGTTTCTCATGCTCATGGAAGTTCGAGTAGAAGATGTCCCCGGCCAGCATGGTAAAGTTACTACATCCATTTTTAAGTGTTCTGATAATGCGTGTCAAAAACGCGCAGATGGAGAAATGTCTCGAATGATCAAGAAGAAAAATGACCAAGAAGAGGTTCGTGCCAAAAGACTCCAAGACAAAAAGGATGAGCGTGTCAAAAAAACTCTCGATTCTGCTTCGTAAGCCCTCATGTATGCATTGGATACATATTGCTTTTTCAGGTGCTTCTTAGTACATTATCCACCATATGAATAAAAAAAGCCCGTCAAACAAGCCAAATATCTTCGAGCAGGAAGAAATCATAAAAAAGGAAATGCAAGCGTTACGCGTAAAGCATGAAAAAGATCTGCAAAAAAAACAATCTGAGCTCCGCGAAGAAATTCATTCGTTAAAAAAAGAACTGCAATCACTCGATGACCAAATGGGAAATACTGAGTCTTCGCTCAAAGGAGATAAGGGAATTCCGGTTACTGAGCCAACTCTTGACCCTGCAGTTCAAAAAGGTATTATCCGAGAATTAGTTACCGAGTTGCAACAATCCCTCACATGAGTGTCGTAACCTGTCGTTCCTACCGAGTGGTTTTTACCCGAGATCAACAAGATTTATTGGTACGAAAAATCGCTTTGTGGGGAAAATTTGAACCCGTCGAACCCATTCTTCCTGCTCGGGAAACTTCTCAAGAGCAACCAATTTCTCAATCGAATAAGGTGAAGCAAAAATATCAAGACGCCATTTCGTATGTGGAAGAGCAACGTCCTGCATCCCCAATTCATGCCGAGGCAGAGCTAGAAAAGGCAGTATCTATCGTGTTTGATAAATACGCTGATACGGAAAAAGAACTGGAAGTACTCATGGCAAATGTAGCGGGGGTACAAAAAGCAAAAGACACCCTTTCTGAATATGAAGAAAAAACCAAGGATTTTCGGTTATTTTTTACCAATCCAGAAGAAAGTAAAGTATATATTAAATTGATCGCAGTCCCAACTCGCTTATCTTCTGCATTTGCAGATCGGGCCAATCAAGAGACTAGCGTTATGATCTCCCTTTTTTATGCAGGTCATGAAGAAACGTATTTTACCTGCGTCTACTCTGATAAAACGTCTCAAGCATTTGTCGATGATATCTTCAAAACGTATGAAGGACGAGATGTGACTATGAAAGATGTTCAGGAAAAAGAAACTCTGAATTCTTTACAAGAAAAAATAACTGCCAAACTTGAGCAGTTGCAAGAAAGTCTGGCAAAAGCAAACGATAAAATGCTCGTGCATTATGACAAAAATAGTACGGTATTCAAATGTCTCATTGACTTACTCGAATACGAACAGCAAGTCTCAGGACTGTACAAATATATTGGATATTTTTCTGGATCTCTGTCAAAAGAAGAGGTGCGAAAATTACCCATGTTGCGTAAAGGAAATCAATATGCTCTTGTTGGCTGGATTTCACCCGCAGACGTAAACGAATTCACGAGTTTGGTACATGAAGTAGATGCGGACATTGCTCTTGAAGAGGCAGAAAGTGCCGAAGAAGAAACGCGTACTGTGCTCCAAAATAACAAGTGGGTTAAGCCTTTTGAGCTCATCACTAAACTGATGGGCGTTCCTTCAACGAAAGAAATAGATCCTACCCCTATTTTCTCGCCTATTTTTATCCTCTTTTTTGGATTTGCCCTAGGGGACGGGGGATACGGAATAATCATGCTCATTGCCTCATTATGGGGACTTTTCCGTATGAAGCTATCTTCAAGCATGCGTGAATCTATGCTTCTGGTATTTTTGCTGAGCATATCTACTATCTTTTTTGGAGCAATAACGGGGAGCTGGTTTGGCGTGGATCTTAAAGTCGTTCCCGGATCGTTAGGCGCAATTCTGAAATCAATGAAGTGGTTCGATATGCAAGGATCAATGATCTTTGTTCTTGCAGGGACTATTGCCACAGGTTTTTCGCTTCAAATTGTGTCACTCATTCTCGAACTGTGGACGCATGTAAAAAATAAAGATTATCTTTCTGCGATTGCCTTTCCAGGAACATGGATACTGCTCCTTCTTGCAATCGTCGCACGGGTAATGGTGGGGAGCTTGGGAATGAGTGAAGGCGCAGTGCAGATTGCAACGTATGTGTTATACGCATCATTTGGAGCATTTCTTATTGGACAAGGCATCAAAGCGCGTCCTATATATATCATTCCCCTTGCGGGATTAGGTCAACTCTTTAATATCATGGGATTTCTGTCTAATTCCCTTTCGTATGCTCGCTTGCTAGCACTAGGTCTTGCAACGGGAGTCATCGGAAGTGTCATCAACTCATTATCGGTAATGGCAGGAGGGACCGACTCGATACTCGGCATCATAATCATGATTACGATTCTGGTAATTGGCCATACGGTCAATATTGCCATCAATTTATTAGGAACTTTTATAACTGCAATGCGTCTTCAAATGGTGGAGTTCTTCCCTCGTTTTTTTACCGCAATGGGAATAGAACTTGCACCCGTCAAGCTGGTTACAACTTACTTCCCCTTTACTGAAAAGATGGTGAAGTCATATGAGCGTAATTTTTCACTTATTACAAATTATGAAAAAAAGAACCTATGATTGATTCAGTATCTTTAGCCATTCTTGGCGCAGGATTAAGTATTGCCCTTGCTGGTATAGGGACCGTTATTGGTACCTATTATGTTGCATCCGGCGGAGCAGGTCTTGTTTCTGTTAAACCAAAAACATTCGGATTAGTTCTCTTGTGTTCCGCAATGCCAAGTTCTCAGGGAATTTACGGCTTCCTCGCATCCATTCTTATTCTGCAAAAGGCAGCAGTTCTGGGTGATGGAGACCTTATTAGTATGCAAACTGGCTTGGGACTATTGGCAGCATCGGTGCCAGTAGGAGTACTTGGTCTTGTTTCCGGAATGCTTCAAGGAAAGACTTTACAATCGGCTTTACGAATCATTGCAGTAAACCCTGCAGAAGTTGGAAAGTCAATTATTCTCGGAGCACTTCTTGAGAGTATGGCAGTATTCGGTTTGCTTATTTCGATCCTTATTATCAGTAATGTCTGACAACCATGAAGAAGTTTGATAGATATCTGGACGATCTGAAAAGTGATATGCTTCAAGACTTTAAAAAAAGTCTCGCAGATACCATGAGCGAATCACTCAAAGATCTCCTGCAGGAAAAACAAGAAATGTCTGAAGCTATTGCAAAAAAAAGCAATACCATCAAAACACAAAAAGAAGTGATGAGTAGAGCAAAGCAAACCTACGAAAAGAGACAAAGAGATGACAAAGCCATGTCTTTGGTTCTCCATCGTCTTTGGGGTGAAGCAGTCGATGTGTTTTTTAAAGAGCATGCACAAGATTGGTATAAGTATGCAATTAAAAAACTGCCTCAGCAAAAAGGCACCGTTCGATACAATCCTCCTCATTTTGCGGAACAATACGTGCAAATGATTCGTTCTCAACGTCCGAATCTGGAACTGGTGCGCGATAGTTCTGTCAAAGATGGGTTTGTTTACGAATCTGAAGATGTGTATGTGGATTGTACAAAAGCTGCTTTTTCACAGGAACAGTTTGCACATATGAAACACGGTTTGTATCGCAAGTTGAAAGATGCAAAGGTGGTATGAAGCAACTTGGCGTGTTTTATCAGATGAATGCACAGCTTCCCCATTTCTCTCTATTTCAAAAATTGAGAGAAGGGGATACGTTTTCAGATGTCAGATCTCAACTTGATGAGAGTGGATTTCATGCACTCAGTTCAGATCGCGAACAAGGTGCTTTTGCCTACATATCTGACATTGAAGATCAGTTTTTGCAAACATTTGAAGAACTTGTGGAAGGAGATGCGTTTCTCGAAACTCTTTTGTGGTTAAAAAGACACATGCCGAGTTTGCGGCTACAATTGAGAAACAATTTACTAAAAGGAGCTGGCGCAGACGTACGAGCACTTGAGATTGGAGAGCTGTGTAGTACTCATCTGAAAGCTCAGGAGCAATTTGTGACATTTGTCGGTAGATCGCAAGATTGGAGCGGATACACATTGTTTACTCTGGAAAAAGACATTGATGAACTGTACCTTTCCATTTTAAGGAGTTCTTTGGAAGGGAAAAGTGGAGCTTACAAAGAATATGTGCACATCTTAGATGAGCAAAATTCTCAAGATGCACAGTTTCGTACCCAGTATGAAACTGCCGGGGCAAAGATTTTAGAGTCTGAAACAGGATCAAGTGCATTATTCCAAGAATTATCAAATGAAGAATGTCGCTTTGTAAACCGTGCGGTGATCGAATTTGACCCAGACCTTATAGCATTACAGTGTTACGTGACCCATATGTATTTATTTTATGATGCACGGATCGTGGCATCAGTTCCTGCCAAAGACAGAGGAGATATGTTGGTAAATTACAGTATTCAAGCATGATTGAAGCCGTAGAAAAACCATTACTCGTGATAGCGGATGAACGCTCTGTGATGCTGTGGAAGACAGTCGGAGCAATGGGTATTACTTTTTCCCCTGAGAAAATGCACGAGATTATCGAATATATAAAAGCAAAAGGCCCTTTACACAAAGCTGCATTAGTGGGTGAAACAGTTTACGAAAAAGGTTTTGCCATAGTAAAACAATTAAATGAAAAAGAAATTCCCTGGATCGTGCTTTTGGATAAAAGTAGCGATGAAAAGATGGGATATAAAGAATTAGAAAAATTATCGGAAAAAGCAGTAGGAATGTCACTTGCCATACATTAATATCAATTTTTTTTACTCATATGACACAGGAACACGGAGCAATTTATTCAATTTCAGGACCACTCGTCGTTGGAGAGAATATCCCTGGCGCACGTCTTTATGACGTGGTATATGTGGGAAGTAGTAGATTGATTGGAGAAATTATTGAAATCAGAGAGCAAAAAGCTTGGATTCAAGTATATGAAGAAACGAGTGGACTCACTGTCGGGGAGCCAATCGAAACCTCAGGAAGTCCTTTGTCAGTTGAACTTGGACCAGGGCTTTTAACGAGTATTTTTGACGGGATTCAAAGACCCCTTTCCGAACTTGCAAAGCGCAGTGGCATCTTTATCGCAAGAGGTATTTCCACTCCGTCATTGGACCGAACAAAGAAATGGGAGTTTAAAGCTGTCCTATCTCGCGGAGACGTTGTTTCCACAGGAGACATATTAGGAGAAGTACAAGAAACGACCATTATTACCCAAAAAATCATGGTTCCTCCAGGAATAACAGGTACCATCGCATCAATTCAATCTGGTTCTTACACAGTCGAGGACACCGTAGCAGAGATAAAAGCAGAAGATGGAACAGTACATAAGATTTCAATGATTCAAAAGTACCCAATCCGTCGCAGAAGACCCGTTTCAGCAAAGATTCTTCCCACCGAGACACTTATCACGGGACAACGCGTATTTGACACATTCTTTCCTCTTGCAAAAGGAGGAATTGCAGCAATCCCCGGACCATTTGGATCGGGAAAAAGTGTTTCACAACAACAAATTGCCAAATGGTGCAATGCGCAAATTATCATATATATCGGGTGCGGAGAACGAGGAAATGAAATGACAGACGTACTCAAAGAATTCCCAGAACTCACCGATCCACAAACAGGAAAACCACTCATGGATCGAACAGTGCTCATCGCAAACACATCTAACATGCCCATTGCTGCTCGTGAAGCATCAATTTACACTGGAATTACGATTGCCGAATATTACCGAGACATGGGATACGATGTTGCTCTTATGGCAGACTCAACTTCTCGCTGGGCAGAAGCACTTCGCGAAATGTCAGGACGTTTGGAGGAAATGCCTGGAGAAGAAGGGTATCCTGCATACTTGACTTCACGTATTGCAGAGTTTTATGAGAGAGCGGGTCTTGTTGAGTGTTTGCAAAGTAATGACAAGAAAAAGAGAATGGGAAGTATTTCAGTTATTGGAGCCGTATCTCCTCCTGGAGGAGATTTATCGGAGCCAGTCTCACAAGCCACGCTCTCAGTCGTAAAAGTATTCTGGGCGCTTGATGCAAGCCTTGCCTATGCAAGACATTATCCTTCCGTAAACTGGCTGCAAAGTTATTCTCTCTACGAAGAAACAGCGAATAGATTTTACGCGAAACTCGTGGATCCTGAATTCCCAAGCATGCGAGCTAAGGCTATCGAGATTCTCCAAAAAGAAGCAGATCTTCTTGAGATTATCCGCATAGTCGGAATGGATTCGCTTTCCAATGCAGATAAAGTCTTGCTTGACACTGCAAAATCCCTTCGAGAAGATTATTTGCAACAAATAGCATTTGACCCGATAGATACGTATTCCTCAATTCAAAAACAAAAAGGAATGCTCGAAACCATTTTGACATTCCATGAGGAGGCTTTGGGGGTTGTAGGACACCTTGCAGATGATGCAGATATTAGTAAAATGTTTGTTCTCCCGGTCAAAAAGAGAATTGCAATGATGAAAATACGCAAAGAAGATTCTCTAGAAACATTTGTGCAACTTCTTTCCGAAGTGAAGAAAGAGCTCACAGATTTTAAGGGGTCCGATCTTCAAATGGGAGGACGGGAAGATATGTACAAAACTATTAATTTCCTGGAGGAAACTCCTGAAGCTGAATAATTTATATTTACCTCATATGTATACATGGCATAAAACGGCAAAGGAATTGGTCGGCCCCTTGCTGGTAGTCGAAGGCTTGGAAGGTGTGATGTTTGATGATCTCGTCCAGATCCAGACCGCAAATGGTCAAACAAAAATGGGAAAAGTCTTGGAGGCTCGAAAAGGCGCTGCAGTGGTGCAGGTATTTGGTGCCACAGACGGAATGGATTTGAAAGGAACAAAAGTCCGATTCTTTGGATCTCCCTATAAATTCGGTGTTGCCGAATCCATGTTGGGACGCATATTCACCGGATTTGGAGAGGTGAATGACGGAGGAGAAAAGATTGTGGAAGAAATGCAAGTTGACATCAATGGGGCTCCCATCAATCCGTTTATGCGAGAATATCCTGATGATTTCGTTCAAACAGGAATATCGTCTATCGACGTCATGAATACCATCGTGCAAGGTCAGAAGATCCCAATCTTTTCTGTAGCTGGACTTCCACACGCTGAACTTGCTGCTCAAATCGTAAAGCAAGTAAAAATTAAACGTGGAGGAGAAGTAGATCCAGATTTCGCAATTGTTTTCGGCGCAATCGGTATTACATTTGAAGAATCTCAATACTTTATCAATGAATTTACCAAGCACGGTGCACTGTCTCGAACAGTCATGTTCTTGAATCTTGCCAGTGACCCGGTCATCGAGCGCATTGTGTTACCTCGCTTGGTGCTTAGTACCGCAGAATACCTTGCATACAACAAAGGTCGCAACATCTTAGTTGTTATGACCGATATTACGAATTATTGTAATGCTCTTCGCGAAGTCTCTGCCGCACGAAAAGAAATTCCCGGAAGAAGAAGCTATCCAGGATACATGTATACTGACCTTGCTTCTTTGTATGAACGCGCAGGTCGTGTGGATGGCTCTGATGGATCCATCACTCAACTTCCCATTCTTACCATGCCAGAAGGAGACAAGACTCATCCCATCCCAGATCTTACCGGATATATTACGGAGGGACAGATCGTGATGAATGCAGATTTGCACAGAAGAAATATTTCTCCTCCTATTGACGTACTTCCTTCCTTGTCAAGGCTCATGTCAAAAGCAATAGGAGAAGGAAAAACAAGAAAAGATCATGCGGGTGTGGCCAATCAACTGTTTGCCGCGTACGCTCGAGGAAAAGAACTCAAGGGACTCATGAAAATCTTGGGAGAATCATCTTTGAGCCCAGAGGATTTGCAGTTTGTCCGATTTGTGGACGCATTTGAAACTGAATTCATCAATCAAGGCACTCAGACAGATCGAGACATTGTGGAAAGTCTGGAATTGGGATGGAAACTCCTCTCGTTGTTGCCTGAACACGAGCTCAAGAAAGTCAAATCACAAGATATCGAGGAGTTTATGCGAAAATATCAGAAATAATGACCATTTCCTATGAATCAAGCCTATACCGCAGCAACAAGGCAAGAGCTTTTGAAGCTGAAAGAAAAATTTAAGAGTGCCAAACGAGGACATAAGCTTTTAAAAGATAAGCGGGATAGTTTGATCCAAATCTTCATGCAGTTATATCGAGAGGCAGCTCAATTGCGACGTCGAACTGATGCGGATTATATTGTTGTGAGGGAGCGCTTCAAGCTTGCAACTGCAGATATCAGTGATGACTACATGGAGGCAATAGCAAACACCACTCAAATGAAGATTGATATTTCGAGTAAGGTGCGAAACATCATGGGGGTGAAAGTCCAAGAACTCGCTTCTCAGACCTCGGGAACCGTCATGACCTATAGCCGCTTGGAGACGAACTATCACCTTGATGAGTCTCTCCATAAGCTCATGCACATGCTTCCTGACATGATGCTTCTTATTGAAAAAGAGTACAAGGTGCGAAAACTTGCGGAGGAGATCGAA
>CALESU010000090.1 GCA_937914905.1 uncultured bacterium | reverse complement strand
GTAACTATATTTTTACCAGTAAAATTACCTATCGCTTGAGAAAGCCAGAAAGGGGAGATATTGTCGTATTTCATTCCCCGAGAAATAAAGATATCGAATACATCAAACGTATTATTGGACTTCCCGGAGATACTGTATTAATCCAGCCCCCTACTATATACGTGAATGGAAGACCTTTATCAGAACCATATATTTCTGCAGAAACAACCCTTATTCCCGGCAATTTTGTTGAAGAAGGCGTTCCTGTAGAAGTTCCTGAAGGGAAGTACTTTATGATGGGAGATAATCGTCCCCGATCATCCGATTCCCGAGAATTTGGCCCCGTTCCCAAAAGTAGTATCGTTGGCCTTGTTTTTTTTCGGTATTTCCCAGCAGATATAATAGGAGCAATCCCCAACCCATTCCCAACAGACTTCCGAACAGCAATAACCCCTTCACTTCCCGTACTTACCGCTTCGTATGCACTTCATCGTCTCTAGCCTCATCGGGGGAAATAGTCTTTAAGAGATCGGTAACTTGAGATATAAATACTGAAGTTGCCTCAGGAGAACCTCTTTTTTCAATGGAAATTTTAGCACGCACTTTTGACTGTATCACGCGTACTTTTGCCGAATATACATCCGTGAGCCGATCCTCAAGAATGCTAAGCTCTTTGGGAGACATCGTTTTTGTGTCATCAGTTATGCCATATTTAAACTGTCTCACCAAAAGTTCAACTCCCTGTACGGTAAGCTCATCTCTGAGAATAGTACGATATGCCTCAACCATATCTTCTTGGTCATCAAGCCGGGACAGGATCACCAGATGGGTGGCGGATATTTGACCCGCATAGTACCCATCTACGACTATTGCAGGTAGTTTGTGTACGCGCATAACATGAGAAACGTACGTGGAGTGTTTGCCCATATGCTTGGCAATTTCTTTTATCGGAACCTCATGTTCGCGACGAAGAGTGAGGATAATCCGGGAAACTTCGAAAATATCAGTTAGTGTGGAGAGTTCGTTGAGAAGATACTGTGCCTGTGTGTTCATGCATGGGTAACTCAGACGATTTTCACGTACTGCTTTCCTGCTCGGGTATAGAACTCTACCGTTCCTTCTTTGAGGGCGATAAGGGTAAAGTCTCGTGATTCAAGCACGCCCTCACCTGCATGTACCTTAGTACCACGCTGTGTGATGATGACATTGCCTGCAAGTGCAGATTCTCCGCCATACAGCTTGACACCCAAGCGTTTTGAACGAGAATCTCTATTTCCTTTGACTGCGCGTTGCGCTTTTGTATGTGCCATAGGGTAATCTTATATGCTCAATATTTTGATCCTACTTAGCTGAGGTCTAAATCCTCTTACTTTTCGGTAACGAACTTTTGACTTAAATTTTGCAACTCGAATTTTATCACCTTTAATGTGCTCCATCACTTGCGCTTTTGCAAGAGTTTTTAAAGCAGGGGTACCTAATTGAATCTCATGTGTCTCAGAGTCAAAAGAAAGAAGGATAGGAAATTCGAGCTTTGCCTCAACTTCAGCTCCCAGTCTTTCAACGAGAAGTTCTGTATTCTCCTCAACGAGATACTGTTTTCCACCCACTTCGATAACTGCATGCATTTTCATTTCATAATTATACCCGATAATGTGACAAGTGCAAGAGAAATTATCAAATTCCCGAACCTTTTGAAGGAGGAGCAGGAATAAATGCCATTCCAAGGATAAATGTTATCAATGAAGAACCACCATATGACACGAGCGGCAGGGTTACTCCAGCTATGGGAAGGAGTCCAACATTCATGCCAATATTGACAACTGCCTGAGAAATCATCATGAGAGAAAAACCAACGAGATAGTAAAAAAGATATCTGCGATCAAAATCCTTCGAATCAATATGTTTAAGCATATAAAAGAAAATGAGTGAGAAAAACCAAAGATACAAACCAATGAGCATTGCTCCTCCCAAAAACCCAAACTGCTCTACAAGTGAAGAAAATGCAAAATCTGTATGATACTCGGGAAGAAATGAAAGTTGAGATTGTTTACCCATTCCCAAACCTTTTCCTAAAAATTGTCCTGAGCCAACAGCAATCATTGCCTGGGTCATATTGTATGAAGACCCTGCACGATCTGTTTCAGTACCTAAAAATGATGTGATACGCGCTTTTTGATAATCCTGCATGATGAACCAAAATATAGGTAAGCATAAAACAGTAATGATAAAAAAAGTGGTAATTTGCTTACGAGAGACGGGAGAATGCAAAAGCATCATAAAATAGATGCCAAATGTGATGATGCTTGTCGCAAGGTCGGGCTGGAGGAAAATGACAACGCAAGATACCAGCGCAATACTCAAAGTTTTGATAAAAAGATATGATTGATGGAGTTCATGACTTGCTTTTGCAAATATGGTGGCAAAAAACGCAATATAGAATATTTTGAATAACTCAGATGTTTGTAGGGGAAATAATCCAAGATCCAGCCAGCGCTTTGACCCTTTAATCTCCTGTCCAAAGAAATGAGTACCTACAAGAAGAATGAAGGTAATGATAAAAAAGGGGAGCGCATTTGACCGAATAAAGTGGGTATTTATTTTAAAATACCGTACAAACACAAATATGCTCAAGCCTAGTGCTCCGTGAATGAGAGATTGTGTCACCAAATCAGGGCGAATGCCAAATAGATTCGATATTCCAAAGAGATATATGAGAATGACCGGAATAAATGCGGAAAGAGGCATAGTGACTTAATTCTATAACAGTCGTACTTGAATAGAGTCCCCATAGATGATCTTTGTCGCATACACATGAGATGCTATCTCATTCTCATCAGGCTTAAATTGCTCCAGTAGGGTGAGCTCTATCATCATGCCTGGCTGCACCCCCAATTTTTTCCGTTCTTGTTGGATTTGACGAATTAACTCTCTAACGTCCCCTTCTCTTTTTAATTCTGGAGTAATCTCGGTATCGTATGTAATTTCGATTTCTTCTGATTTCGACTTATTCCATATCAACGACTTAACATTCAACTCATCGCGAAGGATTTGTTCAAGGTCTGATTGATATGAACTTTCCATTGTAATTGTTGCAGGAAGGGATATTACGACTGATGCCAAAGGTTGGCGAACTTTAATTTTCAATTCTTTTCGAACTCGATGTCCCACTTCGCAGATACTTCGCACAAGCGCCATGTCTGTAATGAGCTTTTGATCGAGTTCAAGGGTAGACATATCTGGCCAGTTACTAAGGTGAACTGACTTCTCTCGAGTAAGTTGTGTGAATATCTCTTCTGTAATAAAAGGTAAAAAGGGTGAGATAACAATGCTTAAGTGAGCCAATACATGCGCAATCACCTCGTAATAGCGCGACTCATCTTCTCCCATTACTTCTTTCAAATTAGCCCGATCTCGAGATCTCCTGATATACCATGTGGAAAAATCATGTACCAATGATTCTGCAAACCCCGTTGCCTGGCGTGCGTCATAAGCTAATAACGAATTATGGACGCCTTCAATGGTTTCCTTCAATCGGCAGAGTATCCAACGATCTAAGACATGAGTAAATTCTTCTTGCTTTATGGGGCCAAATTGATAGGTAATCTTATGGTGATCAGCGTATTGTCGATAGTATTTATACGTATTCCATACCGTAATATAGAATTGTCTGCGTACTTCGTCTGCTTTTTTATACCCAAATGGTAAATTCTCTGCTGGGTTATGTCTTACATACATCCACCTCATCACGTCTACCCCCATGATATCTGCCCCTTCATGAAATGCCACCGAATTCCCCCAACTTTTGTGCATGGGTCTTCCATCTTCTCCCGTGAGAGTTGCAAACCCTAAAACACGTTGGTAAGGATTGGTGTCTTCAAGAACTGTTGACATGGCAATCATGGCATAAAACCAGTTTTTAAACTGCCCCGGAAATGATTCGGTGATAAAGTTTGCAGGGAACCATTTGCGCCATTCTTCCTTATCTGAAAGGTAGAGAGGTTCTCCGGTATTGCCATTTTTCATCGTTGAATAGGGCACGATCCCCGCATCAAGCCATGGATTTCCCACGTCTCCGATCCTTTCAATAGTTTTCTTGCATGTGGGACAGGCTATTTTGACAGCGTCAATGTATGGTTTATGGGGTGATTTACCTTCAAACTCCTCCCAACCTTCAACCGCGCGTTCTTTTAGTTCATCTTTTGAACCAATGATTTCGAAACGCTTACATTCCTTACATTCGTAAATAGGAAGGGCTAAACCCCAATATCGATTCTTTTTCGAAATGAGCCAATCATGCATATTCGAAAGCCAGTCAAGTTCTCGATCCAATCCAAACGAAGGCATCCAGGTGATTTTTTTGGTTACATCCATCATGCGTTCTCGGAGAGTTCTTTTGTCAGATGGATCTTTCTGCGAAGGCAGATCCATAGATATGTACCATTCATCGGCAACCTTCCATACCAATTCTGCTTTACATCTCCAGCATGCTGGATATCGATGTCGATACTTTTCTATCTTATATAAATGATCCGGTGCTTCTTCTTTTAAAAAGTCTATTATTAATTCGGGGTGTTTTTTAGCGTTTTTACCGGAAAACTGCCCCATGCCTTCAAAATAATGTGCGCTATCATCAATAAGCTCAATGATAGATAAATGGTATTTTTTTCCGAGATCAAAATCTTCCTTACCCTGTCCCGGTGCAACATGAAGAATTCCTGTTCCTTCAATATTAGTAACTACTTCGCTACCGTTTATCACGGTATGGAAAGTATCGGGATTTTCTTGACATGCATTTTTTGATCGAGGCAAAAAGTCAAATGGAGCTTCATATTTTAGACCAATGAGGTCCTGACCAAGCCATCGCTTCACAATTTCAACATTATCTCCAAGGATGCTTATTCTATCCTCAGCAACTATCAACAGACAGTCTTTCTGTTTGATTATGACGTAATATAAATCGGTGTTAACTCCTAAAGCAACGTTGCCAGGAATCGTCCAAGGCGTTGTTGTCCATGCTACGAGATATATGGGGAGATTGTGAGAGGCGCTGGGAAGTTTTGCGGAAATGTCTTGTGTGAGCTTGAGCTTAAAATAAACTGATTCATGTGTTACGTCTTTGTAATCTTCGGTCAGCATCTCATGTTGAGATATTGCAGTTTCACATCGTGGACACCACGGCACACTATCTTTGCCCTTATATATCCATCCCCTCTCATGACACGTTTTCAAAAAGTGCCAAATCATGTAGTTGTTATCTTCAGACATCGTAAAGTATGAACGTTCCCAATCCATAAAATAACCTAAGCGCTTCGACTGTTCTGTCTGAATTCCTGCGAATTTATGGACGCGATCTTTGCACAGTTGAACAAATTTTGCGATAGATGCTTTCGAATCTCCAGGGACTAAATTTTCGATATCTTTTTTCGAGCGAAGCTCAAGCTCCTTTTCAACTTCAACCTCAACCCACAAACCCTGACAGTCAAATCCATTTTGAAAGCGCTGACGATACCCGAGGAGATTATGAAATTTTTGCCAGAGATCTTTATATGTCCTTCCCCACGCATGATGCACACCCATAGGATTGTTTGCAGTTATGGGGCCGTCTTGAAATGAAAATCTCTTTTCAGAAGAGTCATTTTTATGCAGATATTCTTCCACAATCCCCTGCTCATACCAATGATTGAGCCATTTGTGCTCCATTTCAATAAAAAATTGATTGAGTGGGTTTGGTGTGGTTGACATAAGTACTTATTGTACCACTTAGTCTTGACAGGAAGACAATTAAAATTTCCGATGCAACTTTTTAGGAGACACGTTTAATACTCTCCATTTGGAGAAGTGTTGGGCTCTGGAGCAAGTGGCCATTCTTGGGGTGGGCGAAACACGTTGGAAATTTCTCGAAACTATTTAGAAACATAAAATAAATGCCTTATCACAAAGCGTTTATTTCTTTCTTAAAAAAGCAGGGATATCAAATTCACCATCATCTTTGCTCGAGCTAGATGTCTTTTTTATAGGTTCCTCTATCACTCGCGAATCATCAGGAGGATAAAGGGTAAAATCATCGATTGTTTCTTTTACTTCTTCTTCGGCTTCTTCTATGGTTTTTTCATGGGGAGTATCTGTTGAAGGTCTTTGAAACTTAAATAGTTTCATACTGCTTTCGTCAAACCGTGTTGCGATGACGGTAATTTTGATCTGATCCATGAGCTTCTCATCTATCGCAGCTCCAAAAATGATGTTGGCATCGGGATCAACTGCTTTTGCTATCATAGTGGCCGCTTCATCAATCTCACTCATTGAAAGATCGCTACCACCCACAATATTGAGAAGAATTCCTTTTGCGCCATCAATAGAAGAGTCTAGCAATGGAGATGAAATAGCTTGTCTGATGGCTGCGATTGCTCGCTTATCTCCACTTCCAATACCCATTCCCATAATGGCATTTCCTGCATTACTCATGATTGCACGAACATCTGCAAAATCTACATTAATGAGTCCTGGTAAGGTAATAAGTTCTGCAATTCCTTTTACGCCTTGGTGGAGTACGGAATCAATTTTTTCAAACGCGTCAACGATGGAAGTTTTTTTATCAATTACTTGGAGTACTCGTTGGTTTGGAATTACAATCAACGTGTCTACATTTTGCTTTAAGAACTCGATCCCCTCAGATGCCTGATGTCTGCGAGGTGCCCCTTCAAAATCAAATGGCTTAGTTACGACAGCTACGGTAAGCGCTCCTGATTCTCGTGCCACTTCAGCGACTATAGGCGATGCTCCGGTACCCGTGCCTCCTCCTTCGCCACAGGTGATAAAAATCATGTCTGCAGTTCCCAACTCTTCCTTGAGCTTTTCACGTGATTCCTCAGCAGCAGCTCTTCCTACTTCTGGATTTCCTCCTGATCCCAAACCCTTTGTTGCTTGGTCTCCAATTTGAATTTTGATTTCAGCTTTGTTATGAAGAAGCGCTTGAGCGTCAGTATTTACCGCGACAAATTCCACGCCTTCAATACCACCCTCTTTGA
>CALESU010000089.1 GCA_937914905.1 uncultured bacterium | reverse complement strand
ATGAATTTCGTTCTGTGGTGGGAGGCGATGTTCGAGCTAAGCAACCCATAATCTCCGAACCAAGTATCCTTCCGTCTGAAGTTACTAGAATCGAACCTCCTTCACGGTCTCGTTCTCGGTTTGCTCTTCCTTCATTTTCCCTATCTTTACCTGGGAAACTTACAGGAAAAAAACCCATTTTAGTGGGTGCGCTCGCTGGAATTGTTCTGTTTAGCCTATTTGCAATTTATGAATATTTTTTCCATACGATTGAGATTACCGTTTATCCAAAAGTACAGGCTTTTCAAAAGTCATTTGACTTAACACCTTCGGTAATTACGGGAGAATCCCCTTCAGAATTTGCAGTTATTTTAAGAGAGACATCTAAAGAGTATGAAGAGTCAATCGCAACTACCGGAAAACGAGACGTAGGTGAGAAAGCAAAGGGTACCGTGGAAGTGCTCAACTTTGATTCAGATCAAAAGACGTTCGCAAAAGGCACGGTACTTCGCAAAGGGGATCTGGAATTTCTCTTGGACAATGAACTAAAAGTAGCATCTTCAAGTGGTTTAACTTCTGAAGGAAATAAGGTTCCCGGAAAACAAAAAGGTTCCGTAACGGCGAAGGAAATCGGACCCACTTCAAATATTACAAAAGCGACTGTTCTTTCTGTAGGATCGCTCTCTCAAACTCTTGCTGTAGCCATTGCCGACTCTGCGTTTACCGGTGGCACCAAAAAAGAAGTGCAAACGATTGCTCGTGTAGATATGGATAAGCTCAAAAAATCAGTAGAGGAAAAAGCCTCTGCGATAGATACCAATGTTCTTGGAGCACAAATAAGCATGAACGAACAATTACTTTCAGATTTAACCGATATATCGCTCGGCAAAACAACCTATTCAGGCCAGGTGGGGGATGAGGCAAAACAGCTTAAAATAAAAGCAGAATCTACGGTTTCCTATTTTACTTATGATCAAGAATTATTAAAAAAAGAACTTTTGACGTTGGTCCAAAAAGAACTTTCAGAAGGAATAGAAGTTGAAGAGGATATCTCATTCTCCATTGATGCGGCTAAAATAGACACAAAAGATAAGTTGGCAAATCTGGTGGCGGATGTTGACGCAAAAACTTATAAGAAAATTGCTTTGGAAGAAATTCGCAAGCAATCTGTCCGCACATCTTTTTCTGGATTACCCGCAAAACTTACGGCGTCTCAAGAGCTTGCTGAGGTAAAAGTGAAGAGTTCATCACCATTTTCACTTTGGACTCCATTATTTGAAAAGAATATAACTGTTACGACTCGCATTGATCCGGAATGACACTAAAAGTTTATACCAAAGAGTACCCCTCCTCCTTTAAGCGAGTTGCACGCGTCCTGTCGCATGTTGTATTGGTGATGGGGATGCTTCTCTTGTTTTGGGCATTGTACCCCATGATTTCTTTTGAATTGTATGCACGCGTTTTTTTAAAGCGATCCGCAATGTCTCCCGTTCCTCAATCCACAACTGCCTCTGCAATAGAGCTTGCGCAGAGTGTCTATGCGGGAAACACTATTTTTTCAAGCAATTTACGAGATTTTACTCAAGCGAATATTTGGTTTCCGGATAGCAAATTGCCTGTTCCTAAAGGAGATATTAAAGTATTAGAGTACAAGCTCTCTATTCCGCGTCTCAATTTGTATGATTTACAAGTTGCAGTAGGAGGGGAGGATTTGTCTTCAAGTCTTATTCATTACTTACCTACATCTCTACCAGGCCAATATGGAAATGTAGCAATATTCGGACACTCAACTCTTCCTCAATTATTCAACGCAAAAGATTACAAATCAGTGTTCACGTATTTGCCTAAATTAGATATTGGTGATTCCATTCAAATCAATATGGAGGGAAAAAAGTACACCTATGAAGTGTATGACATGTTTATTGTAAAACCAAACGAGGTTTCGGTACTCGAACAACAATTCAATGCCCCGTACCTAACTCTTGTCACGTGTGTCCCCCCAGGCACTTACAATGAAAGGCTTATTGTGAAAGCACGAATTGTGAAAAATGTCCTCAAGTAATTCTCCACTTCCTTTCCTTCTCGATTGCCCTTTACAGATCCTATAGTTTTGTTACAATATCTGTGCAGTATTTCTCAACTTTATCACTTTGCATGGGGAAAAATCACACAATGAACGGGTTAATGAAAGGGCTTTATTATTTGGTTCTCTTCCAAATCTTTTTGGGCCGGTCAGTACTTACTGCTCTCCAATTCCCCTTTGTGGTTATTGCCAAACTGTATTCTTTTGTAAAATCAATCATTCTTTCGGAACAAGTGATGCATGGCCGAGCTTTTATTTTCAGCTTGTCCAAACGCTTCCTTTTTGAATTCATCCTGCGCATTCCTCGGATGATTGGTGATTTTGTGTTTAGCTTAGCGCGCTTCGGAATCAGTACTATTCGTAAAACGTATTCGTTTATAGTCAGCTCATATTTCACTTCATTTGTGTATGGTATTGCCTTTTGTCTTGTTGTAATTGTCATATTACAGCTTTATCAATTCGTTACCTCACTTCCTTCCCCGAAGGCAATTGGGCATATCAATTATGCTCAATCATCTCATCTCTATGATCGAAATGGCAAACTTCTCTATGAAATATATCGCGACGTAAATAGAACTGCGATTCCTCTTGCAGATGTGCCAAAGTATGTCATTGATGCGACAATTTCCATTGAGGACAGGCAATTTTACCATCATCAGGGAGTTTCGCTTGTAGGGGGAATACTGCGCGCTGTAAAAGACACGCTGACCACCAATGAGCTTCAAGGTGGTTCAACCATCACCCAACAGTTGGTAAAGACTGCATTACTTACTCCGGAGCGAACTATCGAAAGAAAGCTGAAAGAGATCATTCTTGCCATTTGGACAGAGCAATTATATTCAAAACAAGAGATTCTCGAACTGTATTTGAATCAAGTACCTTACGGAGGTTCTGCGTATGGGATAGAAGAAGCTTCAAAAGTATATTTTGGAAAATCAGCAAAAGCTCTTTCTCTCGGGGAAGCGGCACTTCTTGCGGGCCTTCCAAAGGCTCCGTCAATCTTTTCACCATTTATTGACCCCGATCTTGCAAGAAGGCGGAGAGATCAAGTTTTAGGAGAAATGCTCAAAGAAAATGCGATCACGAAAGAACAATATGAAACTACCATTCAAGAAGAATTGGCGTTCCTTCCCCCAACCACAAATATTAAATCTCCCCATTTTGTAATGTATGTCAAGAATGTGTTAGAAAATGAATATGGCTCCAAGCAGGTTGAAGAAGCCGGTTTTCGAGTAACCACTTCCTTAGATCTTTCCATCCAACGTGAAGTAGAAAAAATCCTTACGGAAGAACTCGCTAAAATCGCGTCCATGAACGCAACAAATGGCGGAGTGGTGGTTATGGATCCCAAAACAGGAGAGATTCTTGCAATGGTAGGTTCGGTTGATTACTTCAAAGAGCAGTATGGTGCATATAATGTCACCACTGCGCCTCGTCAACCTGGTTCTACACTTAAGCCCATGCTCTACGCAATGGCTTTAGAAAATGGGTTTACCGCAGCAAGTATCATTGATGATTCTCCTATTGTCTTTCAGTTTCAAGGGGGACCCTCATATATTCCGGTAAATTATGATCGTCAATATCACGGAAAAGTTCCGATCAGATACGCTCTTGGAAATTCATACAATATTCCGGCAGTGAAAGTGCTCAATCAGTTGGGAGTTTCGAATTTTGTAAGCTTCGGTAACTCAATGGGCATTGACACCTGGGAAGATTCGTCACGATTCGGTCTCTCTCTTGCTTTAGGTGGGGGAGAGGTGACATTGATGGACTTGGTTCAGGTTTATGGGGTGTTTGCAAACGGGGGAAATCGTGTGGAGCCAACTCCCTTTATTCGCATAACGGATTACTACGAGAGAAGTGTGCTCCGACAAGGATCAGAGTCGCAAAATGTCCTCGATGAAGGAGTAGCTTATATCATCTCTGATATTTTATCGGACAATATTGCTCGACAACAAGCATTTGGAGCGAACAATCCTCTTGCCATCCCTAACTATGTGGTTTCTGCAAAAACAGGAACAACGAATGACTATAAAGACGCTTGGACAGTGGGTTTTACCGATAAAGTTGTAGTTGGCGTTTGGGTAGGAAATAATAATAATTCCCCCATGCATAGAATTGCAGGTTCACTGGGAGCAGGCCCCATTTTTAATCGCGTCATGAAATATCTTATTGAAGAACATGAAATGAAAAATGAAAGGCAAATTCCTGAAAATGTTGTTGGAATACCTTGCTATGGAGGACGAGTTGAGTATTTTATAAGGGGAACTGAGTCAAATTCCTACTGTCAAAAACGCGTCATTCAACAAGCATCTCAAACCATTCCTCCTGAACAAAGCACCAATACTCCCTAATAAGGTCGTATTCTTCTTCCCATTTTGGGTATAATAGAACGATGGATGCGTTTGTGTTTGGAGATTATCACCTTCTCGAAGATCTTACGGGGGTAGATTTTTCTTATCGTATAGATCGTGGTTCTGAATCCCTTCCTTTTGTTGAGCGAATTTCGTTTCCATCCACTCTCAAAAACCCCGCTCTCCAAACAGATTCATCTTTTCACGAACTCCTACATGGTGTTCACATTGCTCTTGGCATTAGTTATTGGAAGACCTATTGTCCCAAAGAAATCATATTTTCCACTTACTCCATTTCTCCCGATCAGGCTCATTTTTGGGATAATGTTTATACGAAAGGGTTAGGAGAATTTTTTTATCGAAATCAGATTGATTTTCGAAATCTTATCCATTTCCCCTCTGATTCGTCTCAAATAGTAGTTCCCAAAAAGCTAACTCAAAATACTGAATATCTATTGGGGGTTGGAGGGGGAAAAGACTCTCTTGTTTCTGCGGAACTTCTCAAAAAAAACAATATTCCTTTCAAAGGGTTTGTTGTGGAAACCCAAAAACCGTATCCACTCATTGATGAAGTGCTCAACACGATGGGCGTTTCTGCGATTCGGATCAAGCGCACGATAGACCCTCGTTTATTTCACATAAATTCTCGAGAGGATTCCTTCAATGGTCACATTCCTATATCGCTTATTTATGCATTTTTGGGATCTTTGAGCTCAGTTTGGTTGGGGTATAACGGATTGATTGTGAGTAATGAACGAAGCGCAAACGAGGGGAATCGGGAGTATTTGGGAGTACAGATCAATCATCAATGGAGTAAATCGTTTGAATTTGAAAGCATGATGCAGGGATATATTGAAAGCATTTGGAGTTCGGGATTGATCTATTTTTCCTTAATAAGACCGTTATCTGAGTATCTAGTGGCAAAATTCTTTTCACAATATCATCAGTATTTCGAAGTATTCTCAAGTTGTAACAGAAATTTTTCCATTACTCAATTGGCCGAAAAACGCTGGTGTGGAAATTGTCCAAAATGTGCGTTTGTGTTTCTCTTACTTGCAGTTCATTTAAAACGCGATGAAGTAATTCGCATTATCGGATCAAATCTGTTAGACAGGGCAGATCTTATTCCTTTGTACCAAAAATTGATGGGGCTCACAGGGGCGAAACCTTTTGAATGTGTGGGAACGTACGACGAAGTAAATTTCGCACTGTATCAGATTGACAAAGATGGTCAATTTTCTGATTCTCCGGTGATTCAGATGGCAAAAGATTCACTTTGGAATGGAATTGATGTCAAGGCAGTTTCTCAATCCATCATGCATATAGACAAAACCGTTCTTCCATTGCCATTTCAATCAATCACCTATGAAAGTAAGTGAGCTTGCGGGAAAAAAGATTCTTATTGCCGGGTATGGTATTGAAGGAAAGGCTACAATGGAGTATTTGAATAAGTTTGCGCCCACTGCTCAAGTTGAAAAAGCAGATAGGGAAGATGGCCCTGGATACTTAGACAATCAACGAGAGTACGATATCGTTATCAGATCTCCCGGAATTCCTCTTGACCAGATCCATACTCCTCACACCACCGCAACCAATATCTTTTTTGCTAATCTGGATTCGAGACATACTACCATTGGCGTCACTGGTTCAAAAGGAAAGAGCACCACGTCATCTCTTATTGCACATATCCTCTCTGTATCGGGAAAGAATGTACGTTTGGTAGGAAATATTGGGAAGCCCATGCTTGAGAGTTTGCTTAATCCCTCTGAAGATGCAATCATTTTTGTTATAGAACTTTCTAGTTATCAGCTTGAAGATTGTACTTTTTCACCCCATATATCTGTTTGTACTTCTCTCTTTCCTGAACACATTCCTCATCATAAAACACTTGCTCAATATTATGCGGCTAAGCAACATATAGTGCTAAGCGCAATACCAGAAGATTATTTTGTATATAATCCCAACTTCGAGGAGTTTGTGGCCTGGACTAAATCCACTCGAGCAAAGAGTATTCCCTTTGGTACAGATATCCAACCGCCCTACACCCCCCTTTTGGGTGAGCATAACGAATCGAATGTTAGAGGAGCTGTCACGGTGTCCCGTCTTATGGGAATATCAGACGCCTTAGCGTATAAAGCGATCAAAACATTTCAACCGCTCCCTCATAGATTGCAAGAAGTGGGGACATATAAAGGAATTACTTTTATAGATGACGCCATTTCAACCGCTCCTGAGTCAACTATCGCTGCAATTCATGCATTACCGAATACGTCATGTATTTTTTTGGGTGGGGAAGATAGAGGGTACGATTTTCAAGAGCTTGCTCGCATACTCAAGAAATGTAATATTACATACGTGGTTCTTTTCCCCGATTCAGGAGCTCGTATCAAAAAAGCTCTTGAAGCAGAAGGTCTTGAGAATTGGACCGTTTGTGAAACGAGTAGTATGGAAGAAGCAGTGCAATTTGCATATAGGAACACTTCTGAAACTTCAATCTGTCTGCTTTCAACTGCATCTCCCAGTTATTCACTGTGGAAGGATTACATTCACAAAGGCAATGAGTTTCAAGAATTCGTAAAACAATATGGCGAGAAAAATTAAAAGAAGGGTGCAACCTCTCACGGATAATAAGCCTCGCGGATATGTGCTGGTGGTAATTGCGCTCATATTGAGTTTAGTTGGACTTGTTTTTGTATTTGAAGCTTCTTCTATACGCGCTCTTCAAGCTTTCGGAGATAGTTTTCATTATTTAAAACTCCAAATGCGCTGGCTTCTTATTGGCTCACTTGCCATGTGGTTTTTCAGTATGTTTTCCTATCAAAAATTATTTCGATTAGGATTCCCCATTTTGCTCGCCACTTACGCTTTACTTCTCATTGTATTAATACCCGGCATTGGCTCAAGAGTAGGAGGAACACGAGGTTGGATAGATTTAGGTATAGTTACGGTTCAACCTTCAGAACTTGCACGACTTGCCCTCATTTTATATTTATCCTCATGGTTTACTAAAAAGGAATTTAGCTTCATGGGATTTGCACTCATTATGGGAAGTTTGATTGGTCTTTTGCTTTTGCAACCTGACTTAGGAGCCTCGATCATTATCGCATCACTTGGGATTGCGCTCTACGTACTTGCGGGGAAAAAAGCAAAGTCACTTTTCCTATTTCTTCCGGTTGGCGCCGTTGCATTAGTCGGCCTTATTATGGCAGCTCCGTACCGCTTACGAAGAATAGCTGCGTTTCTCGATCCGAGCCAAGATCCATTGGGTGTGGGATTTCATGTAAATCAAATTCTCATATCCCTTTCTGAAGGTGGCATCTTTGGGAGAGGTTTTGGTGCATCAAGACAAAAATACTTATTTCTCCCCGAAGCACACACTGACTCCATATTCGCAATTATCGGAGAAGAGATGGGATTTGCGGGAAGCTTCGTACTCATAATGCTGTATGCATTCTTCTTATACAAGCTCTATCAGCTCTACAATGCGGTTACGGATCAGTTTGGTAAGCTTTTAATAGGGGGAATATTCGTTTATTTTGCAATGCAAATCATGGTTAATTTAGGAGGAATGGTGAATATTATCCCTCTTACTGGCGTAACACTTCCCTTCATATCCTACGGAGGAAATTCAATGATCATCTCATTTGTTTTTTTGGGAATTGCATTAAACGTTGCAAAAACGGTTAAAAAATCATGAATACTCAAATACGAACCGTTCTCTTTACCGGAGGTCATGTTACTCCCGCTCTTGCGGTAATTGACATACTTCAAAAAGAACAATCAGATGTTCGGATTCTCTTTGCGGGTAGGTCTTATACAGAGAAAAGTAATATCCCTAGCTTTGAGTATCAAGAAATTACCCATCGAAAAATCCCTTTTTTTCACATTCGGGCAGGGAGAATGAATCGATCAGTATCACTTGCAACAGTAGTTGAAATCGTGAAAATTCCCCTTGGATTTTTTGACGTGATACGGGTATTGTTACGAGAGAAACCTAATCTCATTGTTTCATTTGGTGGATATATTGCGCTTCCGGTGAGTATTGTCAGCTCTCTATTTGGTATTCCCATCGTGACACACGAGCAGACTATTCGGCCAGGATTGGCAAACCGAATTATCGGGCACCTTGCAAAACGAGTATTCACTTCATTTCCTGAAAGTGCTCAGTATTTTTCAAAGGGAAAAGTGGAGGTTTCGGGGAATCCAATGCGTAGATTTGCAAGCACAAGTGAAGGTAGCCGAGAGCAAGTAGAGAGCTCACGTCCCCTTATTTACGTCACTGGAGGGTCTCTGGGTTCTCATGCAATCAACACCCACATAGAGCATATTCTCCCTACCCTCCTTGCTTCGTATCACTTAGTTCATCAGACGGGTAATATTCAAGAGTATGGAGACTTTGAAAGGCTCACCCAACTCAAAAAAACCCTTCCGCATGAACTTGCTCGAGAATACGAAATTTTTGAGCACGTTGATAGTGAAAAGGTAGGAAAGTACTTTAAAAATGCAGACCTAATCGTAACAAGATCGGGAGCAAATACGTTTTTTGAAATCATCTTGTTTCAAAAGCCCGCCATTCTCATACCTCTTCCTTGGTCTGCGTTTGACGAGCAACGTCTCCATGCGCACATTCTCAAAAATGCAGGAGTTGCTGATATTTTCGAACAAGAAGACGACAGTCAAAAACTGCTCACAATGATACAATCTATAGTAAGTACCCCTAACACCTATGGACAATCCTTCTCCAGTCTTGCACGAACATATTCCACAAACGGAGCACACACTCTGGCTCAAGCTGTCGCTCAAGAACTACATCGGTAGTATTATTTTCTTACTCATTCTCCTTGTAACAGTAGGAGGATTATTCGGCCTGGATACCACTCTTCGATTCCGGACAATTTCGTTCAAAGGTTCATCAACAGAAGCTTTTAAATCATCCGTTAACTCGTATCAAGGGAAAAGGTATTTTTCCATCGAATCAGAAGAACTATTGAGGTATCTTACTTCAACGCATC
>CALESU010000088.1 GCA_937914905.1 uncultured bacterium | reverse complement strand
CGTTTGCCTTTCTCACTCTTTCCGTTACCACACTCTTTAGCTTGATCATTACCTTAGCCTCAAGCTTTATGGCAACGAATAGATATCTCAAGTAGTTATTTCCTCTTATTTTGTTATGAAGCACGTCACGCGCGCCATTTTGAGCCTCATAATCATAATTGCACTCTTGACGCCTCCCCTCGATATCGTATTTTCTCAAGAGTCGCCAACACCAACTCCCTCTCCCGCAACAAATGACCAACAGCGAAACGAGCTCCAGCAAAAAATTGCAGAGTATGAAAAAAAACTAGGAGAAGTTCGCTCACAAAAAAATACCCTTGCCGCGCAGATTGAGTACATGGATACCCAAACATATATTGCAGGCCTTCGCATTGAGCAAACCGAACAAAAAATCAAAGATACCGAAAGAGAAATAAATGTCCTTGGTGCACGAATCTCAAGCCTTGATTCGTCACTTGACCAACTATCTCAAACCCTAGTCCAGCGTATTGCAGCAGGTTATAAAAATAGATCTGCCACCCTTGTAGACATTGTTCTTGATAGTACCAATGCGCCAAAACTGATAAATAGACTCAAATATTACCAGCTTGCGAAAGAGCGGAATCAAAAATCACTCCTTCAAGTACAAGAGGCAAAAAGTAATTTCGAAGAACAAAAAGATTTGCGTGAAAAGAAAGTGGAACAATTGGACGTGCTCCAAGTTCAACTAAATGCACAGAAAAAGGAACTTGATCTGCAAAAAGTTCAAAAACAAAAGCTCTTAACAGATACTCAGAATGATGAAATTACGTATCAAAATCTCTTGCAACAAGCTCGTAGCCAGCTCAACTCATTCCGATCATTCGTCCAAACATCAGGAGCAAGTGGCATCATTCCGGCTAATGGCTTGGGGAATGGGTCAGACGGTAATTATTTTTCGCAAAGAGATGCACGGTGGGCGACTCAAGCTATTGGATATTCAAGTGAAAATGTGCTCAATGTAGGGTGTTTGCTCACATCTATTGCGATGGTGGGAAAAAAGAATGGAGCAGATGTGAGTCCTGCAACACTTGCGTCTGATACAAGTCGTTTTTGGGGAAGTACAGCATGGATGAGACTTCCCTGGCCAGGAGTTGCGGGAAAAGCATATAGTTCTGTGGGGAATATTGACTCAGAACTCAATGCAGGAAATTATGTCATCGCGGGAGTCAAAATCAACAGTTGTGCGTCAGGAGGAAATCATTTTGTGGTTTTAACTCGAAAAGAGGGGGGAGAATACATCATGCATGACCCTATCTATGGCCCCGATGTCAAATTTAGTGATCACTATTCTACTATCTGCTCAAGTGCTACCTTTAGATAATCGTCTCCTCAATAATACATGTGTAATTACACCTGTGTGATATACTGAAGTTCATGAGAATTAAGTGGTTGGGTATCTTTGTTTTAATAGGAATCTTCTTATTTTTGCTTGACAGAAAGCTCTTTGCACAAGTACCATCTCAAAACTATGTCAAAAATGGATCATTTGAATCAAGTTTTGATTCTTGGAAAACCAACTCGACTGGCGTAACGTTTTCGATAGTCGATTCTTCTGTATTTGAAGCATCTTATTCAGCCCGTATCGATCATTCAAAAACAACTTCGTTTGGTATTGAACAAATGATCGAGAATATTATTCCTTCAACTCAGTATGCGATACAAGCACGCATCCGCTCGGGCGATACCAAACCTGAAAAAGCATTTATCAGAGTTGCGTGGTACTCATCTCTTGATGGGTCAGGCTCTCAACTTTCGACATCAGACAGTCCTGAGATAACGGGCGATAATACCTGGGAACATATTTCCTTTTCTCCCACGTCTCATTCTCAAGCACGCTCCGCAAAACTGCGCATCATTGTGCAGACGGGATCTGTATTTGTAGATGCATGTAAGTGGGAACTGGCTGTTTCGGCGACACCAACTCCAACTTCGGTACCCACCCCAATTACTACGCCTTCGGAAATTGTTTCCCCTTCTCTCACACCAACCCCTTCCCTATCACTATCTCAAAACCATCTTGACTCGGTGATTATTCATGAAGTTGTGACCTATCCTGTGCAAGGTGACCTTGAGTGGGTAGAACTATTTAATAACTCTCCCCACGTGGCAGAGCTTCGTAATTGGTATATCGACGATATTTCAGATGGCGGGTCGGTACCAAAACTCATTTCAATCGACATAGAACCCTATGGATACGCAGTGATTGAACTCAGTTCCGCAATGTTTAATAATGCCGGAGACTCGGTGCGTTTGCTTGATTCTGAAGAGCGTGAAACAGATGTATTTATTTATTCTTCTTCACGCCAAGGATTCTCATGGGGGATTCCCCCTCTATCTCAAGAAGGATTCTGTTTCCAAAACCCGACAAAAAGAGCTCCGAATGGTCCCTGTATTTCAACAAGTGAAGAAGTTCTATCTGCCACAACAATCTCCACAAATCCCAAGCAAGTGTTATCTGCTGTTCCCCGAAATAACGACGTAACGACAATGCTTGCGGATCGTAAGTATGGAGGTACAACAAGTCCCCGAAAGACAATTCGATCTTATGCAGTTTCTCCCATTGCTTTTATTTCTGACAATAACATTCCCTCAATTAGCAGTGATCCACCACAAGCAGTTGTTGCAGTTCAGTCGCAAAACACATTACCTCCGTCTTGGGTTCACATTGCCGTCTCCTACTGTACCCTTTCAATTGGCTCAATTCTTGCTAAAATGATGCTATCTTGAAGTATACGAATTTATGAATAAAGCGCGATTTTTCATCTGGTATTGGGCACCTCCTTTGGCTCTCATGGGAGTCATTTTTTTTCTCTCCTCAAGAGAACGAGTAGGAGTCTCTGATGAGTTC
>CALESU010000087.1 GCA_937914905.1 uncultured bacterium | reverse complement strand
ATTCGTGATTAAAGAGAATACCGTTTGCGGTAAACATATTGTATGACTCACGGAAGTTCACGGTCATCCAATAGGCGTATACTTTTGATACTCCATAAGGACTTCTTGGGTGAAAATTGGTGTCTTCTCCTTGATATCCGTCGTCATTTGCAAGGCCGAACATTTCGGATGTTGAAGCTTGATAAAACCGTGCGGTAGGGCAGAAGTGCTTTAATGAATTGAGTAAGTACAATACCCCAACAGCGTTCACTTCTGTGGTGAGTTTTGCCTGCTCCCATGATGAGCCGACAAATGATTGCGCAGCAAGATTGTACACTTCGTCAGGTCGGACATTTTTGATGACATTGATAAGAGAAGATTCGTCTGTCAGGTCACCTTCAATGAAATTTACTTGCTTGGTGATCCCGAGAAAATCAAGATTCGAAAATGAGGGGTTGGAGTATCTGCGGATCAATCCATAAACTTTATACCCTTTTTCAATGAGAAGTTTTGCCAGATACGGGCCGTCTTGGCCAAGGATTCCGGTAACAAGTGCTGTTTTTGCCATAAAGAAACATGAGTAAAAATCAATAATTGATCTATTATATCAAGTTGTATTTTGATTTGTTCGATTTATGAGAGCGGAGTGACATCGTAACCACCTTCTGTATTGACTCTAATACGAACATTTTTGATGATCAGCACATCGTAATCTATATCATGTTGTGAAATTTTGATATCTTTAAGCAGCTGGTACAACAATATTCTATCAAGTACTGTTGGTTGTTCTGCAGTTCCCGGGACATGTATCTCCACCTTCCCACGCCACTCAACGTTTGGACAAATAAATGCCCCATGAACTTCCATACTAATGAGTTCCGACATACGGCAGTGCCCTAATGAATCAATTACATTTTTTACATTAGCCCAATAGCCATCTTTCACAAGATCTCCTCCTAACGCAACTACCTCCCCTGGCGTCGTACTCACTTTCTTTGACCGGGAGTAATGTGGGGTATAATATTTATCCGTGTGAGTAAGAATTAAATAATCCATAGTTGTTTTTATGGGGGTAAAAAATTCATCCCGATCTTCAGGACCAAGGTTCACAATCTGTAAAAATGCCGATCCTCCAGAAACTTCTTTCCATATGTCTTGTAGCTGCGGATTAGTCTGCACTTGTTCAGCAAGCCGTAAAACGAGCGAGCCTAACGCCCCTTCGGCAGAAATCAATGCAAGGCCATCTTTGTTGTGTTTGGGTGGTTTTTTTATGTGCTCTGGAGTAACAATAATGTTGTATGCAACTTCTCCAAAATCCCTATAAACACGGTTTAGAAATGTGTGTAATAATCCTCCATTCATGAGTACGGTATTCGTATTGAAATACTGCCCGCCAACTTCAGAAAATTGTCCATCAATTTCCTCCAAGCCAAGTTTATTGAACAGGTCCTCTTGACCTGCTTCGCGCGCTTGTGCAAGTTCCATAATCCCGGGAACGGTTGTGCCATCTTCACGTATTTTTCCCCCGACGCAACCTCCTTTTTGATCAGCTGGGGTTCGAGTGGTTGTGATCATGGTGAACGCCGCTTTTTTTTCTTTGGTAAATCCGACCATTTCGGGAGATACGAAGTTATTGAAACCATCTC
>CALESU010000086.1 GCA_937914905.1 uncultured bacterium | reverse complement strand
GCTCTTTGTGGGACTCCTGCACCGGCAAGTGCTCTGTGTCAATTCTGATCCGTATGCCAATGCGTATAAACGGGAAATTGAAGGCGATCATATCGATGCGTGGGAACGGAAGTGGGAACTAGACAGTCTTGTGTCATTTCTTCGCCTTTCTTGTGGATATCATGAAAAGGCAAAGGATATGAAGCCCTTCGACGAACAATGGCTCCGCGCAGTTGAAACAGCTCTGAAGATTATGGTCCTGGAGCAAAATACGCTCAATAAAAATAGTAAAGGAATTCTCTTTCAATTTAAAACCCCAAGCGGTCATCTGCATCCTGCAATCCGCATGGAAGGGTATGGGTATCCCAATAAAAAATGTGGATTGGTTCGCTCGGTATTCCGGCCTTCGGACGATGAGTGTGTGTTCCCTTATTTGATTCCCGCAAATGCAAAAGCGGTGGTAAATCTGCGCGCATTAACCAAAATACTCGACGCATTGGGAGCAACTGATTTATCTCATCAAGCAAGTTCTCTCGCACATCAGATTGATAGTGCAATACAAACATGGGGTATTGTCGAGCATAAAAAGTTTGGTCAGATCTATGCATATGAAGTGGATGGCTTTGGCTCAAGTTGCATCATGGATGACCCGAATATTCCAAGCTTGCTCAGTCTTCCCTATTTGGGGTATTGCAAAATTGAAGATGAGGTCTATCAAAATACCCGGAAGATGATTGTAAGCGATTGGAATTCATTTTATGCAAAGGGTCAGCGAGCAAAAGGCGAAACCTCCCCGCATGTCGGGGTCTGTGATCACTTCTGGCCCATGGCAACGGTTATGCAAGCGATAACGTCACAAGATGAACAAGAAATCATTCAATGTCTTTCCACCTTGAAACGAACACATGCGGGAACATACTATCTTCATGAGAGTGTGGATGTAGATAATGAGCACCACTTTACCCGTCACTGGTTTGCGTGGGTTAATTCACTCTTTGGGGAATTGATTCAAAATCTCTACCTCAGATCTCCTCACATTCTGAAACAGCAATTGTAAAGTGATGCTCTTCGACGAGAGATAATCGAGGCATCTTGTGTCATCCCGCACTTGATGCGGGATCCAGTCTGGATTCCAGCTTTCGCTGGAATGACAATTGTTCGAGGAAAAAGTTTATCTGTTGTTTACAAACGGATGAGAGTGTGGTTACACTTAAAGAATGAAGTTTAAACGATTTCGAGGAGACCCCATCTTAGAGCGGGACCCCAATCATGACTGGGAAAAAGGTTCAGTCTTGAACCCAGGCGTCATTTATGAAAACGGGCTTTTTCGCATGGTGTACCGAGCCACGAATGACGTGCACCCTGGCATTGAAGGGGCATATATCTCCTCCTTGGGATACGCCGAAAGCGTGGATGGGATGCATTTTTTCAGATATGACGAACCTATCCTCTCCCCCAGCGAAAGTTATGAAAATAGCTTAGGGTGTGAAGACCCGAGAGTCACAAAAATTGATGGCGTGTATTATCTGTATTACACCGCAGTGGGAGGCGTGGGGCATGAACAAAAAGTGAGAATTGCACTTGCCACAAGTAAGGATTTTACTCACTGGAATAAGCATGGGATCGTGGGACCGGATATCTTCTCAAAAGCAGCGTGTCTTTTCCCAGAAAAAATAAACGGCAAATACACCATGCTCTTTTCGTTTGAGGTAGAAAGCCCCAAAGCCACCATTATGATGGCTCAATTTGATGATCTCTATGACTTGTATTTCCCTTCCCAGGAACGCATGAATCGGATTGTAAACGAGGAGTATGAAAACCAAGTGGTATTCCGGCCCAGTGATGGACGGGGAAATGAAGTAGGGGCAGTACCGATAAAAACCCTCCAC
>CALESU010000085.1 GCA_937914905.1 uncultured bacterium | reverse complement strand
ATGTGAATATCGTGACTTCGATACGACGGGATGGTGACCAAAAAGTATACACCATCAGGATAGGCTAACTCATCATTTTCATGGCGTGCTATGTGAAATCCAAGATCCTGCAAAATTGACATGATTGTTTTTTCAGGAATAATGACTCCCATTACTTTGTGTATGTCTTGTAGATATACTTTGACTTGAGTTTGTTTTACAGGATGAGGATATATATCAATGAGTTCTGATTTGGGAATTCCCTTTGTGATTTTCCCAAGGAGCTCTACTCCCCAAACGAGTGTGGGCTCCACGCGCTCAGGATCTAAGCCTTTTTCAAAGTACGTTGCGGCAACTGACCTTTGCCCGGTGGTCATAGAAGTTCTTCGAATGAGGGATTTGTGATAGGTTTGCACAAAAAACAAGATATTGGTGGTGGCTTCGGTAATCGCTGAATTTGCTCCACCCATGATCCCACAAAGGTCAATAATTCTCCCATCGCCATCCTCAATCACAATGTCATCTCCGGGCAACACGATCTCCTTGCCGTCAAGTGTGGTCATGCATTCTCCCTTTTTACTCTTTCTCATGAGCATGGACTTACCTTTGATTTGATCAAGATCAAACATGTGAGACGGTTGACCCAAAGAAAGCATGAGGTAATTGGAAATATCTATCACATTATTAATGGAGCGGATTCCACACAGCTCAAGTCTTCGCTTGATAAATTCCGGCGAAGGATTGATTTGTACATCAGAAAACGCGAGTGCCGTAAACCGGGAACAGAGTTCTGGGTCTTGAATACGAATAGAGAGTTTATGCGAGGGGATAGGCTCCGCGTTCATATTCTTAAACGTATATTGGGTCAGTGGATTATGGGTAAGAACTGCTTTTTTTCCAAATTGGGGAAGAATAGCTTGAGCTTCTTGTGCGATCCCAAACACACTTGCCATATCGATTCGATTCGAAGTGATTTCTATATCTAACACATACGAATCCCCTACTTTTTCCACTGTTTCCACAGAAGGACCACATAAGGAAAGATATTTTTGAAGCTCATACGGATCTGCATCTGTATCTAGATATTCCAAGAGCCAATCGTAGGTAATTTTAATATTCATACGTTAAAACTGTTCTAATACCCGAATATCGCCTTCATATAGAATCCTCATATTTTTAATTCCCACACCTGGTTTCATCATCATGACGCGTTCGATACCAAATCCAAATGCCCAACCTGAGCACGTATTTGGATCTAATCCACCTGCGCGAAGAACATTCGGGTGAATCATTCCTGTTCCTCCAATCTCGAGCCACCCCTGTTTACATAAACGACACTTTGATTTGTTATATATTCCCGTCCCTCCACAAATATCACAAGTTATGTCAACTTCAAATGATGGCTCGGTAAATTGGAAATGAAATGGTCGCAGGCGAATTTCTCGTTCTTCACCGAAAAATTCTTTTGCAAAATACTCAATCGTTCCTTTGAGATGAGTTATGTTGATGCCTTCGTCAATGCAAACTCCTTCAAATTGATGAAACATTGGCACATGTGATGCGTCCCAATTCGGTCGGTACGTTTTTGCGATATTAATCATTCTGATAGGTGGCTTTCCCAAACGTTTCATTTCCCGATGTTGCCCCGATGAGGTATGGGGAGTAAGTACCATCTTCCCCCATTCAGGATGTTTGGGAGTATCGATAAAAAATGTTTCAAAGTCATCGCGCGCTGGGTGATCTGCAGGCATATTGAGAGATTCAAATGAGAAGTACTCCCATTCAACCTCAGGGTACGACATACGGATAAAGCCAATGCGCTCAAAAAGTGAAGATATTTCTTCAATTGCATAGGTGGTTAAGTGGAGACTTCCTTGAGGAAATGTATTTCCAGGAAGCGTGACGTCCATATGAGTTTCAGTGTCTCGTTTTGAGTTGAGTATGTTTTTTTTCTCAGCAAGCGCTCGAATAATCTCTGATTTTTCTGTATTTATACGCGCACCTTCAGGTTTTCGCGTTTCAATCGGAAGGTCTTTAAGCTGTTGTAGTTCACTATTTACTATACCTTGTCTTCCCAAATAAGCAGTATCTAGTTCTTGCAGTGCATCAATACTCGTGAGCGAATCAAGTCGAATCGTAAACTCGTCAAGAAGGGTTTTCATCGGTTTCAAGTATACCGTAAAAATGATGGTTTACGAGCTGATTTGTTTGATTATCTTGTCAAAAACAGCAGGATGTTCGAGCGCAAGTTGTGCGAATATTTTTCTATCTACTCGAATATTCTTTTCCTTTAAGATATGGATGAAAGAGTTATATTTCATGCCATTTTGTTTCAATGCCGCATTGATACGAGTGATCCACAGAGATCTGAAATCTCTTTTTTTGAGTTTTCTTCCTGCAAATGCATACTGTCCAGCATGAAGTACTGTTTCAGTAGCTTTTCGTATGAGCGTGCTTCGGGACATCCAGTATCCTTTTGCAAGCTGTAAAACTCTATTGTGTTTTCTTCGTGAAACCATTCCGCCTTTAACCCGTACCATAAATGCATTTGTATTGAATACGTAACGTGAAATGTATACCACCAGGATCATGGATTAACCAAAGATACGGTGCTATACATTTCACACTACCCTTCTCGTTTAAGCTTTTCCGAGAAGCTGTTTTATCTTTTTTGCTGCTCTTCCAACAACAATCTTTTCCAGTTTGAGACCTCTCATGCGTTTTTTACTTTTACTGGAAATAAGATGCCGAATTTTTTGAGATCGATGAGAAACCTTACCCGTTCCGGTAATTTTAAATCTACTTGCTGCTGCTTTGTGTGTTCTGTGTTTTTGTGCCATATTATTTTTTTCGTGAAACTACTGCGCGAACGACTCTTCCCTCTATCCGTGGCTCTTTGGAAATATTGACCTCTTCCAAGCGTTCGATATAATGCTTCATGAGATCAAAAGCCATCTGTTTCTTGATTATTTCTCTTCCTTTGAGTCCCAGATTTAAACGAACTTGATTGCCTTCATCTAAAAATTCTTTCGTCTTTGCAATCATTCTATCTAAGTCTGCGGGGCCGATAAAAAGTGATATTTTAATATCCTTTACTACACTTTTTTTAGCTCCTTTCCGTGCTTCTTTTTGCTTTTTCTCTTGTTCGTATAAAAATTTCTTGAAATCAGTTATTTTGGCAACGGGTGGCTTTGCTTTTTGTGCAATTAGCACTAAGTCAAGCCCTCTGTCTTCCGCTTCTCGCATCGCCTGTTCTCGCGAAAGCACTCCCAATTGCGCACCTGAGTTGTCTATGACCCGCATTTCTGCCTCTTGAATTCGGTGGTTTACGTAAAAAAACTTACTTTGGGTTGGTGATCGTCTCGGTACGTGTCGTTGACTCCTCAAATTGAAATCAAAGGAATTAATATATTGTTCTCTTCTTAAAAGAACTCTGTAATTATAATCACTTAAGTCGTCTTTTGCAAGGACATTCAAGAATGTGCAAATTGCTTGAAGTAAGTTACCAATTCAATCATAAATACAGTGTTATCGTGGGGAATCCGATTGATACACTCCTAGGTAAATCGGTTTACCGGTTATGGTTTCGTGGTAGCGCTTTGAATAGTATTTAATAACGATTTTGTATCCAAGCCAAACGCATTGTGAACATCATAAGGTACTTGGACATGAGCAATGTGTTCATATCTTTCAGCACGATAATCCAATAGTTTAGGATAGCAACGAGCAATTGCATGTTTTGTGGATTCAAACGGCCACTTTCGAAATGAACTGCCCCAGATAATCGGTTTGGGATCTTCGATGTATCTTTGGTAGAGCATGTCGGCATATTCCAAAGTTGATGATAGATAGACGACTTTCGAAATTCGCTTTATT
>CALESU010000084.1 GCA_937914905.1 uncultured bacterium | reverse complement strand
CGTTATCGTGTGATTTTGGCACAGATACTTGAGAAGATATAGTGTTCTGATTTGGCCACCCGATGCCGGAGGATACGGCAAATAGGGTGTGAGCATGAGAATATTCATCTTTTTGGTGTATTGTACTGACCTTTAGAGTCTTATCAGGGAAAAGAGCTCATTTTCAATCACGACTTCATACCCCTCTTCTTGGTATTTGGTAGTTTTCTCTTCATCTAAAGTCACGATATAGTTGTATCCCATCTCTTTGAGTTCGGGAAGTTCTTTATATATTGCAGGAGCCCCTTTTCGGTCCATCAGGTAGAGTAATGTGGTATCTCCCAGTCTATCTGTCACGATCCGATCAGTTGGTTTGGTAAATATTCTGACGAGTTCTGCGATTTTGGGAAGATCTTGAGGGTATGAATAGTAATCCTTGATTTTGTAATAGGAGAATGCTATCGAAAATAGAAAAAACACAACAACCAAAGGATAGAGAACAAAAGGCTGTGCAACTGATTTTGGAAGTTTGAGAAATTGTGCAATGCCGACTCCTGTTGCAAGCGCAATTGCGGGGAAGAGTATGGTTTGATAATACTCATGCTGTACATTTCCGCCTTGAAAGGTGAATAAAAATGCAAATCCTGAAAGAATAATGCTCGGAATAAAGAGCTTTTTATATTGGGAGACCAGTCCCATAAGGAGAAATGCAGATCCAAACATTCCCATCATGCCAGCTCCAATCCGTTCCATGAAAATCCAGCGGAAAAATGCAGGACGAAAGAGGATGTCTTTTGGACCTTCAAATGTATGTACTGTGGAAAAAAGCCACGAACTTGCAGGTATCCCTTCAGGAAACTGGGTAATGTATCCGCGCCACAGTACAAATGGGATAAGACATAGTGCTGCAACGTAATAAAATCGCCAGGTTTTGAAAATATCAAACTTATATGCTGAAATAAACAAATACAAAACAGTTATTCCGTAGAAAATGGTGGTTGGTTTAATGAGGATAGATAATGCTACAAAAACACCTCCAAGAGTCAGAAGTAATGTATGATTTTTCCCTTTTTTAACACCATGATAGACAAGGAGAATCCCTATCATCATGTGCGCTATAGCAGTGGTCTCGGGAAGTACCACGCGTGAAAAAAATACAATAAAGGGGAATAATCCATACACGAGTCCCGTTGCTACCGCTGCGGTCCGATTTTTCTCTTTAAGCGCGAAATAATAGAGAATCGCAAGAGTTATAAGTGAGAATCCAACCGAAATGAGCCTTCCCCAAATTTCTAAAGTTACTACAGGAACGTAACGAGCAAATAGCGCAATAAGAGCATTATACAAGGGAAATTCCACAAAACGAAGACCTTGGGGATTCTCAAAACCGGTTTGAATATTGGATTGATCATCATACACGGGGCGCATGAGGTTGATTCCACTTCGTACATAATTGCGCGCAACTGCTGCAGTATCTACTTGTCTGAATGAATGTAAATCTGCAAGGGGAGTGTCTATTTTGTAAAGTCGTGCGAGAAGTGCCAATGTAACCAGGATCGCAAGGATAAGATAGTCGAGTTTTTTCATATTCAAATTCGATTCAGAGAACTTCACTTAAACCTTCAGCTGGCGTACGGGGATACGTTTGGCATGAAAGTAATGGATTCCCGCATAATAAATTCCTGCCAAAAGCCAAAATGTATAGGCAACTTTAGACGCTTCAAAAATATCAATATACGATGCATTTACAAATAGAGCGATAAATGCAAATACAAATCCATGAAATAGATACGAATCTCTCTTGTTCATGCGTCGCGCTGCTTTAAATATCCGAAGTGCAATTACGGCGAAAATACTCAAGAGTGCGGTAGTTCCCAGAATACCTACTTCTCCAAGCCACCTCAAATAATCTCCATCCGTTGCTTCTCCCAGTGATGAAGGACCGCTTCCAATGAGGAAATTTTTTGTAAATGCGCGAAATGCACGAGGCCACGAAACCTGAAGTCGAGTTGATATGGAAATGTCAGGCAAATACTTGATCATAGGGATTTGTCGAGCAAACATTTGTTCCACTAAGAGATTCAATTCTTCAACAGTATATTGCTTTCCTACGTCCTGAGCTTGTTTTGCAATTGATTCTCGAATCTGTTTTTTTGCCTGAACCTCTTCTTTTTCCGTTAACTTAACCCCAGATCCAACGGCCGGAATTTCTGAACTTGCTCCAAAGTCCCCGGGAGGAAGATCGTCAGGGACAATATTTCGTGCCACAAAAGCATCTCCCGTTTCGCTGTCTACATACACTTTTGTTTGTTGAAAGGTTCGAGATAAGCGGTTGGATAGATTATCAGAAAGGGGAGTAAATATTGCAGTGGCAACCAACACAAAAATCAGTAACTTAATTTTTTTCACATATCCCAAGTAGAGGATCATGACTCCTACGTAAGCAAGATACGATGCTCGTGAACCTGCTAGAACTAGCGCACCCAGTGAAATCAGAAACAATCCCAAGTAAGCCTTTTTATTTGTGTAGAGATAAAAGCCAATAAGCACCGTCATGAGAACTATGAGATAAGCAGATAAATCATAGTGACCTGCAAACGTGGATGAGATCCGGGACCAGCTTTCAAGAACGAGAATATATCCTTTTGCAAATTCAGGATTCATTGTTTGTACTGCAGGCCATCCTAAAAATTTCTGTCCCATGCCGTAAATACTCACAATTCCTAAAACCACAAGCATGAGTGAAAGGTATTGGAAAAAATCCCGTTTTGATTTGACCGTTGCGTATGCAATAAAGAAAATTGACATGTATTCGACACGTCGTAAGCTATGTAACAATCCAAGGTGGTTTATAATCACGGTATTTTGTACGAAGTATCCGTAGAGATATGAGATAAAATTGAGCGCCCAATAGATTACAAACAAAATGGTGAGATAGCGGGGGAGGGTGACGCGTCTTCGAATAAGCTGTATGAGAAAAACTCCCACCATAATCGCAAGATAAATATCTTCCAAGCGAACAGCAATGTACGTATAATTGATCATCCGAAGTGGAAGCTTGGGATACAGTGGTGCGATCACAATAAACCCAAATACAAGAGCTTTTAGTAGATGTTGATCAAGCCATTGCAACGATTTTTTGAGCTTCTGCATAAGTGTTTATAAGATATGAATTTTTTGTCATTCTCCCGATCGCAATAGCAATCACTGCTTTCAATTGTAACATACCTTTGAGAACCAAAATCTGAAATCGGGAGTGATGTTTCACATAAAAATAAAGAAAACCTCGATACACTTGGATTATCGGATACGTTTTTCCACTACTTGAAGCTGAGCCCAAATGAATAAAGCGGGCTTTTGGTTCAAAAAAG
>CALESU010000083.1 GCA_937914905.1 uncultured bacterium | reverse complement strand
GAAACATACTTCATCGTGATTGCAGCTCTTGAAAAACTTGCATCTGAAACCGGAGTTACTATTGGATCGTATAACATAAATTTATCTGAAACAACGGAAGAAAAATTGTCTTTGGAACTTTCTGTGTATGGAAATCCGGAAAACATAGAAACGTTAATTCGTGAGTACAATTATGCAGGAGGAAGGCTTATGACAAATGAAGGAATACAACTCACATTTGATGAACAAGGGCAAATTGGATTCTCTGTAAACGTATTTCACCGAGCATATTCAGGTTCGAGTTCGGTCGAAGGTGGAGAGGTGGTCGTCACTCGAGAAGATTTAGATAAGCTCGATAAGATAAAAGCGCGGATCAAGTAACTAAAGGAAAGAAGATATTATTCAAATACGATACTTTTCTTATTTTTGAGAAGTCTTGTCAATCCTTCAGAAATTTGAGCTCCTTTACTTATCCAAAATTCAAACCGTTCTTTGTTTATACGCATCGCAGGATCTTTTTGAAGAGGTGTGTACAATCCTACTTTTTCGATGTACGCTCCATCTCTTTTTTGTGATCTCTCAAGAGCAACGACTCGATAACTCGGTTGTTTTCTCTTTCCGAAACGCATTAATCTCAGTGCAACTGCCATAGAGGTATATTATATCGTCATTTTTGTAATAATTCCAGTGCAATTTGTGCCGCATGTTCTTCAGCTTGTTTTTTGGACTTTCCCACACCTTTCCCTTTTAAATCCCCGTTAATACGGACATTGACCATAAATGTTTTTTTATGTTCGGGTCCAGATGCTTCTTCGAGTTCATATACAGGAAGATCTTTATATATCGCCTGAGTAATTTCTTGTAGTCTACTTTTGGGAGATAAATACAGCTTATTTTTTATGATATGGTCCAACTTCGTTTTGAAGAGGAACCGTTCGATAAACTGATATGCCTTATCAAATCCTTGATCTAAAAAGATCGCGGCAATTAGAGCCTCGCAGACATCTGCTAAAATATTGGTTTTTGTGCGCCCTCCTCCTTTTTCTTCTCCATGAGAAAGAAAAAGATAATTTCCCAGCTCAAGAGTTTCCGCTACTTCAGCAAGACTTTCAGTG
Source organism: uncultured bacterium (assembly GCA_937914905.1). Lineage (GTDB taxonomy): Bacteria > Patescibacteriota > Microgenomatia > UBA1406 > GWC2-37-13 > UBA1450. The sequence goes on along the minus strand of CALESU010000083.1, from coordinate 4,914 downwards.
CGTACTATCGCGGCCTTAATATCAGTAAAATCCCCTTCTTGAAGCAAGGGATACTGGTCATACAAATACATGGATGTTGCAAGCGAAAGTACACTGTCTCCTAAAAACTCAAGCTTTTCATTCGAAATGATTGCTGCATCATTGTGTTCATTTAAAAATGAACGATGGATAAAAACATTTTTTAACAGTTCTTTGTTTTGAAAAAAAACACCGATGGTTTGTTCCAAAGGTTTAAATGGTGTTTCCATACGAGTTATGACGATGTACTGTTTGTATTGATTTCACTCATAATTGATCCGAGTACTGCGTTGACAAAAGCAAATGAACGTTCATTTCCCAACTCTTTTGCAATCTCAACTGCCTCATTAATCACCACTTTCATAGGTTCTTTTTCAGGAGCAAACAGGAGTTCGTATAGTGCCAAGCGTAAAATACACGTGTCAAGCTTCCCCATTTTGGCAAGGGGATACTTGGGAGCGAATTTGTGAATATGGGCATCAATTTCTTCTTGATGCTTGAGTACGTCTTCTGTTTCCTTTATCTCTTTATGAGGCATTTTAAAAGGAGATTCTTCGGATTGGAAGGTGTGGGCAAACAAGTTTTGAACGATTTTGATACGCTTAAGGTGACGAGGATCCATAGGTATCGGGAAAGACTCACTTCATGCAATATTTGCATTGTCGATGAGGGAGTTTTGGTTTTCCGCACGAGCTACAAACAACCAAGTCAGGCAAGGTTGTAGAGTTTTTTCGTTCAAGAATACGCTTTCCCTTTCGCGCTTTTGAATGTTTTCTTTTTGGTAGTGGTGCCATATCAGATAATACCACGAACAATGCGAGAACTCAAGCTATTTTTCTTAATCTCGGGCAATTTGTACCGTAGTGATTCTGTCTATTATGATTTTCAAAGGGATATTGTCCTCAAGAGAATAAGTTGATGCGTATGTTGCAACTGCTTTCTGAACTTTTGAAACGAGTGAATAATTCGTGATATCTGCAAAATGTAAATCAGAGTATCCATGCTGTTGTGTTCCAAACACATCTCCTGGGCCTCGTTTTTTGAGATCGTATTCTGCGAGCTTTAACCCCGAATTTGTTGAAGCAAAATAATTCAGTCTTTCATTTGCCAGTGCTCACGGATGGCTGGGGAAAAGGAAGCAGTAAGATTGCCGGTCTGACCGACCCACACGCCCGCGGAGCTGATGAAGTTGAGCTATTCCATATCGTTCCGCGCCCTCAATAATCATAATCGTAGCATTGGGGACATCAACCCCAACTTCAACCACGGAAGTCGCAACCAAAATATCAAATTCATTCGCATAAAACTTCTTCATAGTGGCTTCTTTTTCTTTCGGTTTCATTTTTCCATGCAAGAGTCCCACACGAAAATCGACAAACACTTCTTTTGCCAAATGTTCGTATTCCGCAGTCGCTGCCCGTACGGATTTCAATGTTTCAGCTTCAGACTCTTCCACCAATGGGCAAATAATATACACTTGCGCTTGATGAGACTTGATTTGTTGTTTAATCCATTCATATCCTTTTTCTCTTTTGTGAGGCGATGTCACGTATGTCTTGATGGGTTTTCTTCCCGGGGGAAGTTCGTCAATAATTGACATATCTAATTCACTGTATAACGTAAGAGATACGGTTCGAGGAATGGGGGTTGCCGTCATGGTAAGAAGATGGGGATTCATACCTTTTTCTTTTAGCATAGCTCGTTGTTTTACTCCAAATCGATGTTGTTCATCTACTACCACCAGACCAACTCGTTCAAAGTTGACCGTTTGGGTAATGAGCGCTTGGGTTCCGACTAAAATATCATACGTATCTTCGGTTTTTTCTTTCCGCGCGGACTTTTCGGAGCCTGTTTGAATGCCAATTTTGAGATTAAAACCACTCATGAGCTTCGATATGGTATTAAAATGCTGTTTTGCGAGGATTTCGGTAGGAGCCATAATAAGGGCTTGTGCGCCGTTGAGACAAGCCACATAAGAAGCAATAGCTGCAACCACTGTTTTTCCCGAACCTACATCTCCCTGCACAAATCTATTCATGGGAATGGTGCGTGACAGATCAGAAAGGACTTCTTGCACTGCTTGTGTTTGTCCATTCGTAAGCTTGAAAGGGAGTGCTGTGATAAAGCGCTCGATGGATTTTTGGTGATCTCCGGTTAAAGACAGCGGTTTTGTGACGGTTTCTTTAAGCCATTGTGCTTTCACTAAATGAGATGAAAGGATTCTGACAAACAGTTCATTAAAGGCCAAGCGTTCCTGTGCTTTTGAAAGGTCTTGGTGGGAGTTGGGTGCATGAATCTTCTGTAGTGCTGTTTTTTGCGATATGAGGCCATGTTTTTCACGAAGCGCAGCGGGAAGTAGTTCAATATCAGAGTCTGAAATAGTGTCGAAGCATTCTAAAGCATAGATCATTTTGTCTCGAATAGTTTTGGAGGAAAGTCCATAGGTTTGCGAATACACAGGAACGATTCTTCCCGTATGTAAGGTGGGGCTATCAACGTGAGCTATGATCTCAAAATCCATGGGTTTACACGTAATTTTTCCGGCAAATCGCTCAATAGTCCCCGAAAGTGAAATCATAATGCCGGGCGCAAGCATGGTTTTGAGATAAGGTTGGTTATACCACGTTACTTCAATCGAGCCTGTTTCGTCTGTGATCGTTGCTTTTTGCATGGTGAGTTTACGTCTCGTAAGAGATGCAAGAAATGCAGTGACCGTACCCTTAATGGTGACCGTTTCCCCTTCTTGAATACGCCCGATGGGGGATATGGTTGAAAAATCATCATAGCGAAAAGGAACATACTCAATAAGGTCGCGATAGGTATTTATATTGAGCGAGTGTAGCTTATTGATCGTGCGTGGGCTTGTGTGAGGAAGTGATTGGATCGAAGTGTCAAGCAATGTGGTCATTTCGTGTTTAGAGGTAGAAGAATGGTGCGAAACTGGTGAAAATAAGAAGGATCACCGCAATAATCATAAATACACGGAGAAGGTTTCTGGGTTTTATGATTTTTTTCAGTTTTTGCATGGGAATATTGTAGCATATTTCGTCTATGCTACAATGTACGTAATGGCATATACCCCTCGGAAAAAGCGCACAGGATCAAGGTTAAGAAACTCTTTCATGCCTCGTCTCTCGCAACGATTTTTGCTCTACGGCGCAATTGCCAGCTTTGGACTCATCATTGTGGGCTTTATTGGGGTGTTTATCCTCTTTGCTTGGTATGGAAGAGACCTTCCTCAGCCGGGAAAACTTTCAGAAAGTCGTGCAAACTCAACGGTTTTTTATGATCGAAATGGGGAAACGATCTACGAAATGTTCCAAGATGAAAACAGAGTTCCGGCTGCAGAAAAAGATATTCCTGACATGCTAAAAAAAGCAACTGTCGCTATTGAAGATAAACGATTTTACGAACATAAGGGTATTTCAGAATTTGGGATTATGCGTGCTGCATTTAGTAGTCTTATGGGAAACCCTCAAGGAGGGTCTACTATAACTCAACAACTCATAAAAAACGTACTCTTGACATCGGAACGTAAATTATCTCGCAAGATAAAAGAAGCAATCCTTGCGTATGAAGTGGAAAAAAAATACACCAAGGGAGAAATATTAACCATGTATCTTAACGAAGCTCCGTACGGCGGGACATATGTGGGAGTGGGATCTGCCTCAATGGGATATTTTGGAAAACCACCCAAAGATCTATCTTTGGTTGAATCGGCAATATTAGCGGGCCTTCCCCAAAACCCTACATCATTTTCCCCCTTTATAGGAAAAAAAGATGCATGGAAAGGGAGAGCAAAAGACGTGTTGCGCCGTATGAGAGAAGATGAATATATCACGAAAGAACAGGAAGAAAAAGCGGTAAGTCAACTAAATAAAGTATTGTTTTCTTCACCAAAATCTGCGATAAATGCACCTCATTTTGTGTTTTATATTCGGAATGAAATTGAAAAAGAATTCGGTCCCGCGATCCTTGAGAAAGGGGTCAAAATAAAAACAACTCTTGATTTAGACGTGCAACAAAAAGCGCAAGAAATTGTCAAAACCGAGATTGGTGCGCTTGAAGAGTACGATGTGGGAAATGGCGCGCTTATTGCGATGGATCCAGAAAATGGAGACATTATTGCATATGTTGGGTCATATGATTATAACGATACTGCTTTTGGTAAGTACGACGTCGTTTCGCAAGGTCACCGGCAGCCAGGATCTACACTCAAGCCTATTGAGTATGCCGTCGCTCTTAAAAAAGGATATACGGCGTCATCGGTGATTATGGATGTAAAAACGGAGTTCCCCAATCAAGGAGATGAAAAAGCATACACCCCAGCAAACTATGATGGAACGTATCGTGGACCTGTTCAAATCCGCTTTGCGCTCGGGAATTCGTACAATGTGCCCGCAGTCAAAATGCTTGCAATGGTAGGCCTTCGAGATTTTATGCAACAACTCTATGACATGGGAATTGATTCAATGGAACCAACGGCAGCAAATATGCGGAATCTGGGACTCTCCGCGTCTCTAGGAGGGGGTGAGACAACACTCATTGACGTCACCCAAGCATATGCGGCGCTTGCTAATGGTGGGTCAAAAGTGGAGCCCAGTGGGATATTGGAAATCACTGATTTTTCTGGGAAATCACTGTATAAACGAAATGAACCCAAATTAAAACCGGTTCTTTCTCCGGAGATTAGCTTTATTATTTCCCATATATTGTCAGATAATAATGCACGTATCGACGCATTTGGCGCCACTTCCTATTTACATATTCCGGGAAAAACAGTTTCAGTAAAAAGTGGAACGACTGATGATAAACGAGATAACTGGGCAATTGGATATATCTAGGAAATCGCGCTTGGCGTGTGGGTTGGAAATAATGACAATGCAAAAATGAATC
>CALESU010000082.1 GCA_937914905.1 uncultured bacterium | reverse complement strand
ATAAAAATAAAGAGACTATACCGGAAACAGATTGGGTTAATGGAAAATGTTGGATTATTTTGGAAAAAGATGATTATGCAGAACGAAAACAAAAATGGATTGATGACAATATCCCAAAAGCAAGTACGGTTGCTCAATCAAGTCTCATTTGGGATATTGAAGTAAAAAATGTTGTTTTAAATATAAAAAAATAATTCTCGCATATGCAAAAGTCAAAAACAAAAATACCACAGCAAACAGAAAGTCTTTCGATTAAAAAACGATTACTAAATTCGTTTTTAAAGAATAAAATATTAATTATCTTTCTTTGCATTCTTTTTATTGGCTTTATCCTCAGAACAACCAATCTTATAGACAACATAAATTTTCATTATGACCAAGGGAGAGATGCTCAGCGTATTTATAATATTGTGCATAATGGAGATTTCAAAATAGTAGGTCCAGAAACAGATATTCCTGGCGTTTTCAATGGGCCCATTTATTACTATCTACTTGCACCTCTCTATGCTTTAGGTGGATTTAGCCCCAACTTTGTTGCTTTTTTCTTCATTCTTTTCAATATGTCAGGTGCAATTCTCTTATATTATTTTGCCAAAGCGCTATTTAACAATAAGAGTATTGGATTAATTGCAGCTTTCTTATGGTCGATATCATATGAGCAAGCTGTTTTTTCTCGATACATTTCCAATGCGTCAGGAATGAGTCTTGCGACAATGATATTTTTCTTGGGACTAGCCTTATATATATTTAAATCAAATAAGTGGGGGTTGACAATGAGCGTGATAGGTTTGGGACTAGCAATTCACTTTAATTTTTACCTCATATATCTGGGAGGATTTTATCTTATTTATTATTTTGTCTTTCGACCATCAATTTCAATTAAGTCTCTACTTCTCAATGGAATGCTACTTTTTTGCCTGATATCAAATTTTTTCCTGACTGAGCTCATGTGGAACTTCGCAACAACAAAAGCTCTGCTGAGTTATTTTAGTGGGCAATCTGACCATACTTTTAGCTTATTAAGCCACCTTTCTCTCTATCAGGACAAGTTGGTAGAAATGATTAAGTATTCCTTTTTTTCATATCAACCAATTTTAGCGCTTATATTTTTTGTAAGTTTTATTGGTATTGCTATAAAATATCAAAAACCACGGAAGGAAGTGATATTTTTGTTAATTTGGGTTTTTTCAAACGCACCGTTATTTATATTTAGATCAGGAGTATTGACTGTTCCTGTAATAAGTACCACGATTTTTGGAGCTGTTACTCTTCTTTTTGCAGTTGGTATTTATCAAATCTATCATACTCGATTTAAATACCTATCTTTCATACTCATAATGGTTTTTTTGATTTCTAATATCCAATTACTGGTTCGTGAACAATTTCGAAGCGTAAATTTGCTATCCGCTATTCCATTACTTCTCAAAGATGAAAGATCCGTAATTGACTATACATACCAATCAAGCGCTGGAAAACCATTCAGTATATGCGCTCTGACTAATCCATTATTTGTAAACTCAACCTGGTCTTTTCTCTATACGGTTTATGGGAAAAAATATAACTTTACACCGTATTGGTCTGGACAGCCACAGCACATCAATAAAGGAATGCTCCCCTACGATACTCAAAAAGTCGAAACAAGATATCTCATCCTAGAGCCATTAGTGGGCATACCCGAAGAAGCGTTAAAAGCTACGGTGTATATGGAGGATCAGGTCTCTGAGATTGTGCAAGAGAAGAAATTTGGGACTCTCACTGTTCAAAAGAGAAAACTCAATCCAGCAATAAATGGCGTAAGAGACTCTCAAAATTTGAGCGAAGAAGAAGCTCGTGGAGTCAAAGGTAGAATTGGAAATGACCCCAGATATTCATGTTTCATGGATTATGATTTATGAAATCTCCCATAACCTTTCGACTCACACTTGTTTTTTCTTTTACCTTGATCGCTTGGATAGCAAGCATTTACACCTTTCAGAGCACTTTGTATAAAGAGCCATTCGATAGGAACAAATCCTTTAACCAATATTATCAATCTCAATGGATAATACCGGAAAGCAAAAATCCCATATCTGATGAGATTTTATATCAAGTTGCGGGATATGAACTCGTGACCACGGGTATTCACTACAAAATCAATCCTGAAGTGCCTCCCTTGGGAAAGCTCATTTATGGCTCTTCGATAGTGTTCTTTGGGAATGCATACATCGCTTCTTATTTACTATTCATCTTGTGCTGCATTGCATATTTCCTCGCCACAAAAGAATTTATAAAAAATCCCATTTGGCAGATGATTGCTGTATTGCTATTTGCGACAGATCCTTTGCTGTCCTCTTTAAGCTATCACACGCTTCTTGATCTTCCACAACTTCTATTTCTCCTTATTTTTATTATTGCAACAATCCGATTCCTTTCATCAAAAACAGTGGGGAAGAAATTAATTTATGCAAGCATCATTGGCGTTTCTTTTGGGGCATTTAGCGCAGTAAAAATCGCTTTATTGAGCATAGTGCTTCTCATTTCGTTATTGATCATTCTGGTGAAAGGTCGACATTCATTATACCTTTTACCCATCATAGGGGTCGCAGGAATCGTATATGTTTCGACCTATTTCTCTTTTTTTCTTCAGGGCTCCAATCTTCTTGATCTGGCAAAAGCTCATAAATGGATGCTGACTTTTTATGCAGAGTCAAAAGCGGTTCCAGTATATGGCAGTATTTTTCCAACTTTGATTTTGGGATACAATAAAGGATGGCACCAAGGTGCTGTTTGGGAAAGAGTTCGCGAATGGAGTTTGTTATGGCCTATCCTTACCATTTTTGTTGTTGGGAATATAGTAAAATATGGAAAAGACTTTATCAACAACTCGAAATACCTATTTCTCATTACGCTTTCAGCAGGTTTGATTTTGACATATATACTTGTTCCATTTTTTACACGTTATCTCGTTTTAGTTCTGCCCTTGTTCATAATTCTCTTTATTAGCTATATTGAAAAAAGCAGTTCACATGAAGCCTGAAATCTCCATCATCATCCACACCCACAATGAATCTCGGCACATCGAGGCATGTATCAAATCAGCTCAACTTCTCACAAAATCAATCGTGGTGATCGATATGGACAGCACGGATGACACGGTTTCGATTGCTGAGAAAGAAAGCGTGATCATAAGAAGATTCTCCTTTTCCCATTACGTTGAGCCTGCACGCGAGTTTGGGATCTCTCAAGCACAAACCGAATGGGTATTTTTGCTTGATGCAGATGAACGAATGACAGAAAAGCTTGCTCGTGAAATCAACAACATCATCTCGAAACCAACAACCAATAACGAACAACTTATCACTCACTATAGAGTTCCTCGCAAAAATATGTTTGGAGGCAGGAAATGGCTTAAGCATGGCGGATGGTGGCCAGACCTTCAACTTCGACTGTTCAAAAAAGAAGCTCTTATCAAATGGCCCAAACAAATTCATTCAACACCTCAGTTTCATGGTTTATGTGGCCAACTCGACCATCCATTCGAGCATCATTTTCATGGGAACCTTGAAGAAATGGTATATAAAACTCTCGTATTTGAAGATATAGAATCCGATCTCCTTTACGATGCAAAAAAGTCAGTAAATACTCGTACGTTTTTTCGAAAGTTTTTAGGAGAGCTCAATCGAAGGTTGATATTGAAACGAGGATTCTTGGATGGACCAATTGGTATACTAGAAGGGATTTATCAAGCATATTCAAAAACGATTACATACTTGTTTCTCTATGAAAAATATCTCTCCTCAAAAAGTGAAAAAAGTAGCTCTCTATGACCCCTATTTATCGATTATGGGCGGAGGGGAAAGACTCATACTCTCTATTCTTCAAGTGTTTGACCGAGCAGGCTATGAAGTGACGATATTTTGGAATGAAGATCTTTCTCGAGAAATGACTGAAAAATTACAGCTCGAATTCCACCATCTTACATTCCAAAAAAATATTGTTACCAAGGGGAATACCTTTGCCATTTTGCGACAACTCAAATCATTTGATGCGTTTTTCTATGTCACTGATGGAAGTTATTTTCTTTCTTCTGCAAAAAAAAATGTAGTGTATTGCATGGTCCCTGATCCAAAGCTTTATACCAGGAATATTATTAATAAACTGAAGTTGTGGAATTATGACTTCATCACGATTTCTCAGTTTTCTCAAAAAGCACTAACACAATTGGGAATTCCTTCAAAGATTATTTACCCCTATCTCTCTGCTGATTTTTTTGAACCAATACCGCAAAAACAAAAGACCATTCTCTCTGTAGGAAGATTTTTTCCCCACTTACACTCAAAGCGTCAAGATATCGCCATTTCTTGGTTCAAAGATTTGATCACAAAAAACCCTCGATTTGCATCGTATAAACTTATCCTCGCAGGAAGTCTTATGGAAGTAGATAGGGATTATTTCACGACATTACAACAAATGGCAGGCGACAATCCTCAGATTGAATTTCACGTCAATATCCCCTTTTCAAAACTCATGCAACTGTATGATCAGTCTGAGTATTATTGGCACTTTGCCGGCTATGAAGTTGATGAGTCGATTCATCCCGAACAAACAGAGCATTTGGGAATCACGCCAATTGAAGCCATGGCACGGGGATGTCTTACCTTCGCATACCGCGCAGGAGGTCCGAAAGAAATTATCAAAGACGGTGAAACAGGGTATCTTTTTACTTCACAAACTGAACTATTCGAAAAAATGAATGAAGCCACGCAAAATCGAAAATCAATCATTTCAAAAGCGAGCGATTATGTATCGAGTAATTTTTCATATTCCGTGTTTGAAAAGCGCGTTCTCGATGTATTATTGAATAAGTAGCAATATGTCCATATCTGTAATCATCCCCACGTATCGAAATACTGAGGTTCTGGTGCGAAATTTGAGACACAATACTCCTTACCTTTCCTCCTGCGAAGTGATTGTGGTAAACGATGACCCAACAAATGATATCGCTTCACACCTTAATGATTTCCCTCAAATCATCCTGATTCAAAACGCAGTCAATAAGGGTTTTGCGGGTACCATGAATACTGGCATAAGCAAAGCAAAGGGCGAACACCTTCTGTTTCTCAATGATGATGTAAAACTACTTAACGATTCATACAACTTAGCACTAGCGAATCTGAAGCAAGATCCGATCTTATTTGCCGTCTCTTTTGCTCAAAAAGATATAGGTGGAAAGATCAGTGGAAGAAAAAAACTATTCTGGACCAACGGATTTATTCAGCATGATTATGGCGATTCAACCCAAAAAGGGACAACGGGATGGGCTGATGGAGGTTCCTGCATGGTAGACGGCGCAAAACTGCGAGATCTCAAAGGATTTGACGAACTGTTCGCGCCATTTTACTGGGAAGACATTGACCTGTCGTATCGAGCGCAAAAGAAAGGACATACTATTTTGTTTGATCCTAAAATACTGGTCGAGCATCATCATGAAACAACTATTGGTTCGCAATTCAGTAAAAATCATATTCAGTCTATTGCATACCGTAATCAGCTCCTTTGTATTTGGAAAAATGTAACATCATGGCGACTGATCATAAATCACAAATGGTTTCTCATAAAACTCCTTGCCCAATCAATCGCAAAAGGAGACACCGTTTTTCTTGAGGGATTTTTCCAAGCACTCCTGCGTTTTCCCCGCATTCTTGTAGCTCATTTTCTGTCACCATCCATTATTTCTGACTATGAAATACTTTCGCGAAATGCTCACTAACAAAACAGCCATCATTCTTGCTTTTTCAACGCTTATTGCCATATTCCTTCACGTGCGAGCGATCGAGTTCCCCTGTTTTAATTCGGACGAAGCATCTTTTGCGTACAATACCTATTCGATTGGCGAAACAGGAAAAGATGAATATGGAAAGCTCCTTCCTCTCCGTTTTCAGGCATTTGGAGAAAATAAGCTCCCCGTGACGATTTATCTCATGGTTCCGTTTATTAAAGTGTTTGGATTAAACGAAACTGCTTCACGGCTCCCCTTTATTCTGATTGGCATTTTGTCCCCCCTTCTTTTTTATATGCTAACCAAAAAACTTACCCAGAATGAATGGATAAGCTTACTCGTCGCATTTCTGGCGAGCATTTCACCCTGGATCCAGATCATGTCTCGCCATATTCACGAAAACCTCATTGTTTTGGTCCTCACGATAGGTATCTTGTGGTTTTTACATGAATTGCTACAAAAAGTAACTCTTCGCAGTTTGATTATTTTGGCAATGTTAGTAGGCGTTGGGCTTTTTACGTATCACGTTGGAAAAGTATTGGCTGTGTTTACTTTCATATGGATAGGCGGTATTGTGACCTTCAAAAAACCCAATCGAGTTTGGCTGAAAAAAACACTATTGCTTGGACTTGTTCCACTTCTCCTTTTTGGTCTGTCTGAACTCCTGCAACCATCTTCCCGGATAAGCAACCTGTTGTTTACGAGCAATCAAGGATTTACCCTTTCCATAGAAGAACTAAGACGTGAACATGATGATCGATTTCTCCATAATAAAGTTACTCGTGCCACGATTATTCTGGCGCATCAGTACCTTTCTTACTTTTCGCCGGAGTTTCTCGTGCGATATGGGGACGCAAACGATCGGTTTGGATTTGAGGGAATATCACCTATTACCGCGATTGAGTATGTGTTTCTCTTGATGGGGATTTACTTTGCTTTCGTGAGGAAAGAGCGAGGCAGATATCTCATGTTGTCACTTTTCCTTGTTGCCCCAAGCACCGCCTCTCTTTCGTGGCAAGAACATTCGCTTACGCGCTCATTTCTTATGATTATTCCCATCCTATATTTTGCGGGATGTGGTATGTATTTTGCAGGAATTGCGATTTCCTCTCGGATATTGAGAGTGCTCTTTTATAGTTTTGTTTTGGGAGGTGTGCTATTTTTCACCTTCTTCACCTGGGATTTCTACTTCAATCATTATCGAGTAAAGCCACAAGTTGCATCTGCTTGGCAATGTGGATATGGCGAATTAGGTTCGTATCTGAAAAAGCATGAAGACGATTATGACCGAATATACATCACAAAAAAGCTTGGTCAGCCGTACATTTTTTCGTTATTTTACACCCAATATCCGCCGGCAGAGTATCAAAAAGAGGCGCAGTTATCATCACCTGATGAGTATGGGTTTGGACAAGTGGAACGATATGGAAAATACGTATTTGCATTTACCAAGCCTGACCCAAATGAATCTGCCCTTTTCGTAGGATATCCTGAAGAGTTTGGAGAAGATGCACCAACGGATCGAATTGAAAAAATACAAATCAATGGGAAAGATGTGTTCTGGATTTATGCGGGACGCAAAAACAAGTAGAGGCTCAAGCTGTAGCACGCATGGATGACTATAGGGGTCCACACACTTCGTTTATACAGATACAAAGTTGAAACAGTCAAACTCAATAGGATGTCCGTCATCATCACTTGCAACAGGACACTCCCCTGTAGGTCCGGATGAGTGAGAAGCATGGGAATATGTAAAAAGAAAAAAAGAAAACTGGCAAATAGTACAGACATCCAAGAATGCTTTGACTCTTCATATAAACGCTTGAGAACAAAACCGCGAGACAGTAATTCTTCTGAAAAACTCGTTGCAAATGCAATGGCAATATACCCTAAAACAGTTCCTAGGATATGCAGTGAAAATGAGGAAGGGGAAAGAGGGTGGGATAACGTGTAAATAATACCGCCTATAAGGAGAAATAGCCCTCCCACTGCTCCCCCAAATAAAACTCCGGAACGAGTTTCTTTATTCCATAAATCAAGTGATTTTAATAGGTTCTTACGCTCAAAATGCGTGATATACAAATATATGGGGATGAGAAATATGAGTGGTTTTGCAATAAGCTCGTCAAACCAAATAGGAAGTTCTGTGCCAAAATATACGCGATACGCACTCCACAAAATAAGAACTATTGCCCAGGTATTGAGCACTTTCTGGACGGGAGAAACTTCTTGTTTCATGTGAAGTACACTGTACCTTTTTTTGACTCAATATGCAAGATGCTCTATGAGTAATCAGTCTAAAAAGTCACGGAGTTTGCGAGCGCGGGTGGGGTGTTTCAGTTTGCGGATTGCCTTTGCTTCAATTTGTCTTATTCGTTCTCGAGTCACTTTAAATTCTTTTCCCACTTCTTCAAGTGTTTTTGGCTTTCCGTCTTCTAAACCAAAACGCATCATGAGAACTTTCTTTTCTCGAGGGGACAATGTTTCAAGCACTTCTCCGAGCGCATCTTTCAGTAGCTCTTGTGATACGGCGTCATATAAAGATGGCTTAGATTTATCTGCAATAAACTGCTCAAGAGTTGCTTCTTTATCATCTCCAACCGGAGTTGAGAGCGATTTTGGTTGTTGAGAAATGCGCATGAGGTTTTCTGCCTCGTCTACGGTAATCTCCATTTCTTTTGCGATCTCTTTGATGTCTGGATCTTTTCCATGCTTTTGCATGAGCTTCCGCTGAGTTTTGTAAAAGCGGTTTATCTGATCGACCATGTGCACAGGGATCCGTATAGTGCGGGATTGATCTGCGATCGCTCGTGTTATGGCTTGCCTGATCCACCAGGTGGCGTATGTTGAGAATTTGAAACCACGACGCCAATCATATTTTTCAACGCCACGGATCAAGCCTTTGTTTCCTTCTTGAATAAGGTCAAGGAACGTGAGCCTTCTTCCTAAATATTTTTTAGCAATTGAAACAACTAAGCGAAGATTGGATTTGATGAGACGTTCTTTTGCTTGACCATCTTCTTTTTCAATGCGTTTTGCAAGTTCAATCTCCTCTTCAAAGGTGAGAAGAGGTGTTCTCCCTATCTCCTTGAGGTATTTTTTGATAGGATCCAGTGATTCTCCGTGTTTTCCTCCAATAAGTTTTTCCAGCTCGCGTTCGATCTCTTCTGCAGTTTTATTTACGTCACTGTCTTCTCTATTTGAAGTTGTTTCGAAGATATCAATTCCCTTTTTAAATGCAGTGTCAAAAAATTCATCTACTTTCTCGATATTGAGTTCAGGCTCTGGGAATATGAGGATAATGTCATCTTGAACCAAAAATCCCTCTTCTTCTCCTTGTTTGAGCAAGTCTTTTACATTTTTAGGCATTCGTGCATTCATGAGGGTTTTGTTTACAATCAATAGAATAACTGTCCTTTTTTAGGATAACGTTCGGGTTATATTGTACTATGTAAGATACTTTTTTGCTATGTCAAAGAATTTCCTACGCATCGCGAAGTTTCCGGTACTTTGTGTACTCTTGAGATAATTGAGTCAATCTCTTTTCGTCTTCCTCGTTAGAGCTTTCCATCAATGCATTTATCTGGACTTGTAAACTATTTGATTTTATTTCATATGCCATTTTGACAATATTTGGTTGCTCGTCGGGAGACAGCGCGGAGACAAAAAGAAACAGTTCGTCTGCGACAGATTGGAGTTCGGAAGAAAGAGTGGGAACAAATGCCGCATACGAAAACGGTGTGTGTTTTTGAATTTCTGTACGATACGCATCGAACAAATGTCCAAATGAGGGAATAGTAAAATCCCTAGAAAGTAAATCGTCGAGACTTTTGGCAAGCGTTTCGTCAAGCGTCTGTTGTTGAAGAAGATAGGCTAAGAAAAATCGTTGAACCAGTTCGCTTCTTGAAAAATGCTTTTCGATTTTTTTGGAATCTTCAGGTTTTGCACGCGCTTTCAACTGAGCACCGCCTCGCATTGCCCGGTACATACTTCCCTCGCTCACATCAAGCATATCTGCAACTACTTTGGTGTAATGAGATTGCACAATGGGGTTTTCGATGTCCCGGATAAAGGGGACAAGCTCCTCCCCGATTTTTTTCTTTTGAAATGCAGTCTGTTCAGGGTATTTTCGCTGGAGATTTTGAATCAGAAAATCATAAATGGGAACTGAGGATTTGATATCTTTTTTAAATTGACCAAAATCATGTTTAATCGCCTCATCAGGATCCTTTCCATCTTGAAACATGGCAACATACACTTCAAAATCAAGTGCTTCTGCAGTCCTTATTCCCCGCTTCATCGCTTCAATCCCGGCCTCATCGCCATCTAACGCAAGAGTGATTCGTTTTGTATATCTTCCTAGCAACATAAGTTGATCTTTGGTAAATGCCGCCCCTTTGATCGCGACTACATTGTCTACACCATGTTGATACGGAGTGATTACATCAAACTCACCTTCCACCACATATGCATTTTGGTTTTTACGAATCGATTCTTTGGTCAGATGTATTCCGTAGAGGGTCTCTCGTTTATGGTAAATTTCTGTTTCTGGAGTGTTCACATACTTTGCTTCTTTCTGCGAATCTCCGAGAAGCCTTCCAGAAAAACCTATTACGTTGCCCCGATGATCCTTCAGAGGAAACATGAGCCTGCTTCGAAACCGGTCATACACGCGTCCCTGGTCATTCATGATGGCAAGACCAGTTGCGACAATGTCTTGTTTTTGAAAACCTTTTTTGAGAAGGTAATTGAGGAGCGAATTCCAGGAATGAGGAGCATAACCAAGCTCAAACGTATTCACGATTTTAGGATTGAGTCCCCTATTTATCACATAATCATGAGCGATCTTCCCGTATTTTTCTGAAGATAATAAAAAGGAATAGAATTTTTGCGCAGCGTGATTGATCTGGTACAAGAGTTCTTTTCTACTCCATTCCTTGTCGTCATACTGAACTGATTCAAGCTTTATCCCAACTCGATCCGCAAGCTCTTTTAACGCTTCGTAAAAAGTCAAATTGTCCATTTTCATGAGGAAAGAAATCACGTCTCCTCCCTCACCACACGTCCCAAAGCACCTCCAGATTTGTCTGTCAGGAGAAATCACAAAAGAAGGAGTTTTTTCTTGGTGAAAAGGACAGTTTGCTTTGAAATTGCGTCCTGCTTTCTTGACCTCGACATACTGACCAATAAAATTCACTATGTCAATTTTGTTTTTTATTTCTTCGACTTGCGTTTGCATACGTTCTACTTGCTTTCTTTTTTACATTCCTATTATAATGGTTTTGATGCTATATATTTCCCTCGATGTAAATACGATCAAGATCATGGCTGTCAAAAAGGGCCTGATTGGTCAATATGATACGTCATTTTTCTCAAAAGTTAGCACAACAGAGCTTGTGCAAGCGGGAGTTCCCGCACAAGTAGACGTTCTTGCGTCAGGAATTAAAGAGACGATCTCTCTCCTTCCTGAGTCTGCTTCAAAAGACAAAGATATCGTTCTCGTCCTTCCTCAAAGCTTATTTGTCTATCATCGCATCGATATTCCACCAGATGTTACAGACGCCGTGCTCGGTTCATATGTGAAAGAAAAGGTGCGTACCGAATCTGGATTTGACATGGATACTGGGGTTTCCGACTGGATTGTACGAGACCATGAAGGAATCAAAAAAATCATTTTTTACGGGATCAAAGAGGAAGTAATGACCTCTCTTACGAAAGCCTTTTCACTTCTGAACCTTACCATTCAACATGTAATCCCAGCTACTCTGAGCTATTTCACCTTATTTGAAAAAACCTTACGCTCCAATAAAAAAGAGCATATTTGGTATGTGACCTATGACCAAAATTTGCTCTCTGGGTGTGTATTTGACTCGTATGGACTTCTGAACGATACTGAATGGAGTTCAAAAATCACCGAAGCTACTATTGAAAAAATTCTCGCGAAAAAGACTGCAGAGTATGAAACGGCGAATATCAAACTGAATCGACTTA
>CALESU010000081.1 GCA_937914905.1 uncultured bacterium | reverse complement strand
GTCAAAGCAGCTTGGATGGCACGTTGCGTTGTTTCTTAGTCCCGGATTTCTCCAACGAGAATAATGTTGGGGTCTTGGCGTAAAAATGATTTGAGCCCGGCTGCAAAGGTGAGGCCCGCTTGTTGATTGATTTGTACCTGATTGATCCCGTCAATTTGATACTCGACAGGATCTTCAAGAGTGACAATGTTGACTGACTTCGTATTGAGTTTCGCAAGGACAGAATACAACGTTGTGGTTTTACCTGATCCGGTGGGGCCAGTGACAAGAACGATACCATATGACCGTGCAATCCCATCTTCAAACTGTTTGAGCTGTGCACCGCTGATTCCCAAGTCTTGCAAACTGGGCATCCCTCCCGTTTTCCGCAATAACCGCATAACGATCTTTTCTCCATTGACGGTAGGTAAAGAAGAAACGCGCAAATCTACCTCTTCGTTTCCACTTTTGTAGTTGAAGCGACCGTCCTGAGGGACACGTTTTTCATCGATCTTCATTTCGGCTAAAATTTTGATACGAGACACGAGCGATTCATGGATACTAGACGGCAAAGTAAGCTTTTCTTGCAAGATGCCATCAACCCGATACCTCACTCGAGTCTTTACCTCTTGAGGCTCAATATGAATATCTGAAGCTCTGTTTTTTATAGAAAACTCAAGAAGTGTATTTAGTATTTTTGCAATGGGCGCAGTGGTTAGGTCTGAGTCAGGGAGAAGTTGGGAAGTTGCCTCGGGCGCCTTTTGAGGAACCACTTGCTTTAATGCCTGCTCAACTTCAGGGGAAAGATTCTTGGCATATCCCACGGCAATTGCTTTGGAAATATCATCCTGAGCGGCTAAAGCAAGTGACGTCTTCTTGCCCGTTTTCATTTCAAGAAAATCTTGGAGCGTGACATTGAGAGGGTCGATAGAGGCGACAAATAGTGTTTTATTTGCCTCATCATACATATAGGGCATGACGTTATATCTTTCTGCAATAGGTTGTGGGATATATTTGAGCGATTGAGGATCCACGGCAGATTGCCCCAAATTGATGTATTGAACATTCAACAATGAAGCCTTTGCTTTTAAGATTTGATCATGATCGATCGTGGTATACTGAAGCAGATATTGGTCTATAGGGAGGTTCCTGTTCAAACTCTCAATCTCATATTGTTGTGCAGTTGCCTCATTTAGAAGTCCTTTTTCTTGCAGCTTCAATAAATAATCCTTAGGAGAAATTCCCATAAATCCACTATAGCAGATATATAAAACCGATGAAATACCATTTGTTATACCAATGATTCCTCAGCTTTATCTCAATACCAATCCAGACTCTATCGACCAGTACATTAACCAGATCATTTCGCAAAGAGGGATGAGTCCTCACCATCAATACGTGATTCAACCATCCCCCAACTCAATTGGCATTGAGCAAATCAGAACAATTCGAGAAGAGGTTTTACTCACGGGTGCCCGAGGGTGGATCATCTCCTTTAGATCGTTTGAAAAAGCCACTATTGAAGCGCAAAATGCACTCCTCAAATTGTTTGAAGATTGGGGTGAAGTTCATCAATTTATACTCTTTGCGAATCGTAAAGAAGATATACTTCCAACCATCATTTCACGTTGTCAGATCTTAACGCCTGAACCAACTGTCGCCCAGTTGGAAGAAGGTCTGCAGGGATTATGTGCGGAATATTTTGCTCAAAACCGAGTGCTTGTATTGTCCCATCCTTCAGTTCAAGCAACCACCTCGCAGAGAGCTCAAGAAATCATACTTGAAGTGATCTCATTTTATAGAACGATGATACGTTCGGGTAAGCTGGCACATAGTGCCAAGATTCAAAAAGCGATGGAACTTTTGGGAAAAACCATAAATAATAACCTCAGTCCCCAACTCTCCGTTGACTTGGTCCTTTTGGATATGGTACAGTCAAGCTAGGCCGTTTTTTATTTGGCAGTTCTTTATTAAAAGCGCCCTCTTTTTCATATGTCAATGATTCATTCAACTTTTAGCCGAGGTTTTACATTTATAGAAACCATTATTGTCGTGGGAATCTTAGGATCTCTCATGACTGTGGGAAGTATGACATACTCCAATACGGTCCAGAATTCACGTGACGCAAAGCGAGTGGCAGATATCCAAAGCATTCGAGGACAAGTAGAGCTCTATAAATCTGCGCAGAGTGTTCAAGCATACCCCCCAAACATAGCTGCTATTAAAACATTCTCCGGAGGCTCAGCTTCTATTCCTGTTGACCCCAAAACAAAGAACGATTATGTTTACGTTGCTACCCCACAAGGGTGTACAAACATAGCACCGAATTATTGTACTTCATACAGCCTAACTGCAACACTCGAAAAAAATGTAAACTCATATGTTGTTACTCCCAAATCAGTTCAAACAGTTACTTCGACGCCAATACCTCCGAAAGTGCCAACCACAGCACCCACTCTTACCTCAATCCCGACTAAATTTCCCACAACTCCCCCTAAGGCAACCTCAATCCCCACCCGTACTCCTACTCCCATTGTGGTGAATCCTACTGCTCTTCCAACGGTATATCGAACTCCGACTCCTGTTTGTGTACCATTGGGAAGTTCTTGCAGTCTTTCAGGAACCCGTTGCTGCTCAGGATCGTGTAGTAGCGGCAAGTGCTCAGTTGGGGGAAGTGGCTCAGGATTACCTTTACAATCACAGTAATACTGTTTTTCATGCACAAATTGCATATGTTAGCTAATAAAAGAGCATTTACCCTCGTAGAGATCTTGATTGTCGTTTCCATTCTCGGTGTTCTCATGGGATTAGGTTCATTAAATTACGCAAACTCTCTTGAGAGGGGAAGAGACCAACGCAGACGCGCTGATTTACAAAATATTCGGGCAAATTTAGAGCTGTACAAAAGCAAACTTCCCAATAGTTATTATCCTACAACTCTTGTAGTTCTCAGAAATGCGGGGTATGAAGTTTCTCAAGACCCGCGCCTTAAAGTTGACTATATATATGCTCCTCGCAATAATTCAGGACTCGCATGCACAAATCAGGGGGTTAACTTCTGTACGAGATATACATTAACCGCAACCCTAGAATTAGGAGGAACCTATTCTGTTACGGAAAAACTTTCATATTAATGTCCAAATATCGTACCTTATATACAACCATGTCAAAAGGATTTACCTTCGTAGAAATAATCGTCGTAATAGCCATTATTGGGATTATGACTGCGGTGGGTGTAGGAAGTTATTCAAATCAAGCGCAAAACCAACAATTAAAAGCTGAAGCTGAGCAGTTTGCGGATGATATCGCCCTTGCAAGACAAATGACTTTGAACAGAGATACCTCAGGAACAGCTTGTGAACTTCGTGGTTTTCAAATTTCTGTTGATAGAACAAATCACCGGTATACAGTCATAAGACTATGTCAAGGCCTTGCCAACGTCGAAGTGAAGCGGGTAAATTTTAACTCCTCCCTTGTGTTCACCAACCCTTGTTGTTCATTTACTGTTGCATATCCCTACGCTTCTATAGCTCCCACAGCTCCCACACCTCAAACGTTTCGATTACAACACAAAGGAAATAGAAACAAGTGTATACCAATTACGGTGGATGCATATCGACCCGTGCAGATAGGAGATATAATTTCATGCACCTAATCAAATCTCTGAAACTCTTCAGGAAAAATGGGTTTAGCATTATCGAAATAATGATTTTTGTATCTCTTATTTCTATGGTGTTGGTAGCTGCGACCGGATACACAATTCAACTTCTGCAAACCATGCACTACAACCAAAACAAAATGCTGGCCACTCGAGACATTGATGACGTTATCGAGTGGCTTAATCAAGAAAGAGAAATAGATTGGCAAAACTTTCAAAGTAAGGCAATGACAGCCCCGGGCGCAAATTACTGCATGAATGCGACGATTGGCCTGAGCGCTCCGATTACCGCGCTTGTTATTACCAACCCGATCTCCAACTGCGGATTTACTCGCACGGTGAGTGGCCGATCATTTAAAAGAATCGTAAATTTACAAAAAAACACCGCAAATACGGTAACGGCAAATATCGTTACTGCAACTATTACCGTTTCATGGGTGGAAGGCACTCAACCATTGAGTGAAACAGTCCAAAAAACATACTCATTATGGCAATAATAACGCACAAAATAATTAGTGCTCGCATCAAACAATCAAAAGGGTATACGATTCTGGAAATGCTTATTGTTATTGCCATAGTCGGCGTTATTATGCCTGCTATTTTTTCGATATTATTTGTCATTCTTCAGCAACAGCAGAAAATAAATGAGATTGTGCAGACAAAACGTCAAGGGGATTATATTCTGAGTTTTATGAAAGAAAAAATTCAACGGGAAGCTACAGGAATAAGAGATGCGACAGGAACAAATCCTCAATGCAACACAGCAGGGTCTTCATATAATCTACCCATGAGATTTGCCCGAGCCACAAGCCAATTTTGGTATTCGTATTCTGCAGAAGGATTAACCCATGTAGATACAGCTCCCAATCCTGACCTTTCAGTTCAATTGCACTCCGACAAGATTAGAGTAACTCAATTTGGGATGGAATGTGCAAAAGCCACCGCTGACAGCCGTCCCATCGTTTCGCTTTCATTCACCCTCCAGTACGTGAGCCCCATAGTAGATACACAATTGGGAACAACGGAATTAACATATCAAACCAAAATCAGACTCCCGTAATCCTTCGTTGAATAATACCTCTCATTTCTGCTAATCTAATAGGATATGGCAGATAATGTTTGTGCTCTGGATTTGAGTCAGCAATACACTCGTATTGCACATCTTGAAGTAAAAAAAGATAAAATCGAACTTCTTTCATTAGGGTATGAAAATACGACTCCGAATTTTTATACCAGTACTGATGATAGGACCGCTCAAGAACAGGCTAAGATTATTCGAGCCCTATTTACCCAACTCAACATTTCTTCTCGCAATACCCATGTTGTAATCCCTGACTCACTCTGTTTTTCTCAGCTATTGATAATGCCAGATCTCCCCGAAGCCGAACTCGTGAAAGCCATCAAATTACAAGCTGACGAACTGGTCCCTCTTCCTCTTAGCGAGATATACTTGGATCTTGAGATTATTAATAAACTTCCCAATGGGAAAATACTTCTCCTGTTTATCGCCTCTCCCAAACGGATTGTTGACCACATCCATTCAACCATTCAATTTGCTGATCTTGAGCCAGTGACTTTGGAAAACGAAATTGCGGCAACAGGAAGATTTTTGTCAGAATTTTTCAAATTAATTCGCGAACCGTCCCTTTTTGTCAATTTTGGTTTTGCAGGCAGTTCACTCTACGTTATGAACCCTCCCTTCCCCTACTTCCAGCTTACAAGGTCCTCTCGCATTGGGTATGATATTTTACTTCGAGATTTGCAAGTAAATTCAAATT
>CALESU010000080.1 GCA_937914905.1 uncultured bacterium | reverse complement strand
TGGCCATGTGGAAATTTGTCTCGAGAAATGGTCACGAGATCGACAACTGTGCTAACGCCTTCACTAACTTCCATGGGCGCTGCCTGAGTCCCAAGATCAGTTTTCACCCATCCTGGATGTGCAGCTGCGACTGCAATCCCTTTGCTCGACAATGTTTTCGATTGGATCTGCGTTAACATATTAAGACCTGCCTTTGAAGTCGAATAACCTACAGTCATAAATACCGAGACATCCTTCCATCCGTTTTCTGCAGTACCTATCGAGCCAAGTGCCGACGACTGATTGATTACTCGCGCATCATCACTAAGAGCAAGAAGCGGAACAAGCGCCTCAGTGATTGCAAATGGGGCGATGAGATTGACTTCGAGGGTGCGACGAACCTTCTCAACATTGGTTGGTACTCCATCCCATTCGAGAGCAATTCCTGCATTATTTACGAGTACGTCGAGCTTTCCGAAAGTAGTTTTTAGATAGGTTGCGCACTTTTCAATATCGTCAGGGTTAGTAACCTCGAGTTGAACCGAGTGAGCATCACAACCTAAAGATAAGAGCTCTGCGACAGCCGCCTCTCCCGCCTTTTTGTCTCGAGATGTGAGGACTACCGTGTATCCGAGCAATCCAAGCTGTCGTCCGATTTCCTTTCCTAAACCCTTATTTGCCCCAGTAATTAGTGCAACTTTATTGTTTTTTGTTCCCATGATTTTATCTCCTTAAAAGAAATTTGGTAATTTGAAACTCATTAAATTATATACTGAACTCAGAAGCAAATCATTTCTTTCTTCAAATATGGATATATCCACTATTCCAAAAAGTGGCACCTTGACTTCGTAAACACTAAGAAATGGTGAGGAAACGTAAACAATCCAATAAGGTTAGAGCCTGACACTATTTCCTTTAGGGCCCTTAGGGTGTGTTTCCTTCTGCAGGATTGAGTTTAAAGTAATGAAGTTTCAAATGATTTATTAGTAAGCCCCAAGGGGCTCGTAAGACTTTTTATCAAAATGCGTAGAGAATGAAACGTTGTTGGTATTAATTATGATAAAAACTATTCTTCTATTTTTGGGTTTTCTTGAAATAAAATATAAAACCAAATAGTATCATTCCTAAACCAATTCCTCCGGTTTTAAGATTATCTACCATGTCTGTACCGTTTGCCATGGCAAGCCCAACAACAACAATAATCCCAATCCCGCATAGAATCATAATACCACTCAGTACTTTTTGAATATTCATAGATTTGTGAATTATGTAATATTTAGATATTACAACATTTGCGGAGAACATGGGGGGGGTATTGGAATCTTTCTATTATGACACTAACTAAGAGGGATAAAGTTTGAAAATGGATTAGCTTCATTCAAAGAATCTACGGTAGTTGCGTTGTTGGGCAAAGAAAATATACGATGTCGTGGATCATTTTGTTCGCGAATTAATATGCCTTTAGCACCAACGAATACCTCTTTCGTTATGCTATTTCCTGTACTTGTTCTGTAATTAACACTCCTTAATTGATTCATTCTTGCAATAGGTAGGAATCTATCTACAATTCTTGTCTTTTTTAGTCTCATTGAGCCTCCATTTTTAAGTAGATTATTAATATGTCGTTGAGATTCGGGATTACCACCTATAGTAGTAAACTCAATTTCTCTTAGCTCATCGTTTGATAAGACTTCACTCCATAATTGCGCTGAAAAAGATGTATCAATACGTGCGCGTTCTAAAGCGGCATCAACTAATGTTAAATCACGATATTGTTCTGGATACAACAAATGATGAAGGCGAACTGCCAATTGAACATCAAGCCTGTCATCGCGCATCTCCTGATTACTAAATTCTGCTGCAGCGATTTCTTCTGAAAAAACTCTTGGACTAATATGTATTTGGGCTGCGCCTTTTCCTCGAGAAACCATAGCAATGCAAATACAGTCTTCATAATTATTGCAGGCTACAAAACCATCATCACCAGTTCGTGAAATTCCAACAACGCCCATTCCTTGTGAATAAGTAATACTCGAGTGAGACATTTGCAGTATGTCCATTAATTTTTTTTGATGAGCACCATACTGTTCTGCCGTTTTTAAATAATCAGTTAATTCAGCCCAATGGACAATTACTGAAGGATTCGTAATTAATCCCGCGATTACACCAGGAATATCAGATAGAAAAGGCGCTCCATTAAGTTGGCATTGTTTCAAATGAACAAGTAACGCGCTATCACTCGGTTGTATGGTGTCAAATTCTGGGGCAACTAAAGATAGAATAGGGGTACCTTGAGTATGCTCTGTTTCAAAAGGTGAAGTATTTTCCATATGCGGATATTTACTTGTGAATAAGTTAGGAAGTGCTCATATGAGCTTATGATTTTGCTGCGGAGAGGGAGGGATTCGAACCCTCGGTGAGTTGCCCCACGGCGGTTTAGTAAACCGCTGCACTCGGCCACTATGCGACCTCTCCAAATATCATCACATTATACCGGATGAGGAACGGTAAATTTAGGAAGATAAAGGAAATTCAAGGATGAAGCGAGTCACGTCTCCTGAAACTTCTGCTCGTACAGAACCTCCCATAAGCATCGATAATTTTGAAACCAAATATAGTCCCATTCCCGTAGCTTCCGTATGTTCAGTAAGCGTATTGTCAGTATGAATACCTTCAAAAATTTTTGTGATCTGGTCTTGAGGAATCGGAGAACCAACTCCTTGCACAGTGATTTGAATGAATTTTTCGTGCGTCTGGAACTCAGTTACAATCTCAGATTGTGGAGTCGAGTAATATAGGCAGTTCATAAAGATGATGGCTCCCATCGTTTCGTACCATTCGGCAATTCCTTTCACGAGCATGTTTTTAGGGAACATACCCTTGTGAGTGAGCGTTACATGTTGAAGTTTGGCAAATAAGGTGTAATGTTGGATCATTTTGGAGTAGATCGGCACGAGGTCTACCTCGTTAAATGGTGTTTTTTTCCTGTCACTCAGCTCAATACTCAACTTGAGGATATTTATTCTTTCGATCATTTGAATAGAGCTTATATAGGTTTGTTTTAAGATTTCGTATACTTCTGGGTTCAGTTTTTGGTGATCTCCGTCCAAAAGAAGTTCGCAAGCCCACCTAATTCTCGTGAGGGGCGTTCTCACTTCATGAGAGGTGACATGCAAAATGGCATTTTTTTCAGAAAGAGCTTTTTCTTGGATTTTTGTAAGCCTTCGATTCAGTAGCATCATGACAAGAATCATGACGAAAACACCCGCGACAATCGCGTTATATCTCAGAATGGGAATGAGAAATTCGGTGTAATAATTGGCATCTATTCCCAAGACGGCAATCACTGCTCCCGTTTCATCTCGCACCGGAGCAAACCCCGTAAGCCAATGTCCCCATCTGTCTCCGGCTATTTCCGTAAAAGCTTTCCCCGTTTCAAATGTGCGATATAGTTCTGGCGTTGCTTCTTCATACACCTGCCCGGGGGGAGAATAATCTACCCCACCCTCTTCCACAGAATCAAGAAGAAACACAATAGCGTCAGCCTCTCTCCTCATTAAGTACACAAACTGAATTTCAGGGTTGACGTTTTTTATTTGCTCAAACTTCATTTTGTAAAACAAATAGGTGGGGTTTGTTTCGTCCCGATCATCTGCTTGCAATGTATTGATGTGCTCAGGATCTAAAAGAAGTGCCAAACTCTCCGTTTTGTGCAACAAAATTCGATGGGTATTACTACTGACGTTATAGGTGGTGAATGCCATAGCACCAATTCCAATGCCAAGAGTAAGAAGGATTGTGAGGGTGGATTGTCTCGTTTTGAGGGCACGTTCTTTTGCCTGATGCTTCAGGGTGTTGAATCCCATTTTTTCAGTATAGGGGATTTGCCATGGGGATTACAAGTCAGAAAATGGCAAGAAAATGCTATCTCATGATACAATAGGAGCTTATGACGCCCACCCAGTTTGAAACCTTAGATGGAGTAAAACTCCCCTATCCTCTCTTTTTTCCAGACGCAACGAGAGCGGTGGTTAAAGCGCTCGATAATACCGACATTGAGAGTACTCAAACTCCAGGAATTCTGGTAAATACGCTCCATCTCCATATGAGTCCGGGAGCTGATGTCATCAAAAAACAAGGAGGCGTACGAAAGTTTATGGATTGGCACGGAGCTATCATCTCAGATTCGGGCGGATTTCAAGTCATGTCTATTGCCAAGAATGTGGGAGGAAAAGTGAATGACCAAGGGGTCACGTTTCAACTCCCCAATCAACCTAAATCCAAACTAACTCCAGAACTTTCGATCAAAATCCAACTTGCTCTTAAAACTGATCTTATGGTAGTTCTCGATGATTTCACACCACCCGGCGCAAGTCTTGAGGAAGCGCGTGCGACGGTGGAACGAACAATTCTGTGGGCAAAACAGTGCAGAGAGGCATTTGATACGTATGCTCCCAAAACGGGTAAAAAACCGTACTTGATTGGTGTAGTTCAAGGAGGAGATCACTTGGAGTTACGTGCCGAATGTACGAAACGATTGGTTGAAATTGGATTTGACGGCTTAGGATATGGAGGATGGCCGATGAATGATAGGGGCGATTTTAACTATGATGTTCCTCGTGTTATTCGAGAACATTCCCCTGAAAACTATATTCTCTATGGATTAGGTGTGGGAAAACCGCAAGAAGTGGTTCGTTTGGTCAAAGAAGGATGGAGTGTGTTTGATTGTGTACTCCCCACCAGAGACGCCCGGCACAAACGATTATATGTGTATAACGCCAAAACGATAGACGGAATAGATCTTGATGAAGAGAAGTTTTACAGTTATTACACCCCTGACAAAGAAAAATATTATCGAGACGACTCCCCCGTATCAACCGCGTGTGATTGTATTCTGTGCACCCGATATTCAAAATCATACCTTGCACATCTATTCCGAATTGGAGACATGACCGCAGGAAGACTTGCCACGATCCATAACTTGAGATTTTACTCAATAATGATGGAGAAATTGCGCGGGCTTTTTGAATGATTTTTATTTTCGAAATCGCTCCATATTATGCCGAATCAGATTCAGAAGATGACTGCCATGGGGTACTTTAAGAATTCCTACTATTTTATTTGAAATACGGTCTTGGAGTATCTTTGCAATATCAATTTGTTTCCCGTTTAACGAAACATTCACATTGAGAGTCTCCGTTTGAGAAGTGCCTTGAGAATCTATAAGGTTCTGAGCATTTATTTTTTCTGATTCATCTTTACGAATCAACATAATATCCATCACTCCATCTGGGTATACTTTTGTTTTTATCTCTTCTTCAAACGAACTCCAAGGATAGTACGATGTATTGGTGCCGTCAATTTCAATTAAATGATTATTTGTCACCGCGAACCATTGTCCTTTTTTTTTTATGAGTGAGAATTCTTTGATTTCAG
>CALESU010000079.1 GCA_937914905.1 uncultured bacterium | reverse complement strand
TCATAATACTGGACATCTTTTTGTTTCTTTGCCATACGTGTGATATCTAATAATGAGTGATAATAAATTATTTCTTCGGAACTTCAACGGTGCCAATCTTGTGCGAATAAGGATGCGCTTCTCCCTTATAAATAAAGAGCCGTGCAAGTCTTGGATCTCGATGTTTGTTCTTTGGCAACATGCCTGAAACTGCCTCGTTGAGTACTTGCGTAGGCTTCTTTTCCATCATTTCATCAAGAGTAAGTGTTTTTCTACCTCCTTGATATCCAGAATACTTGTCATATTCCTTTTGTAGTCCTTTTTTTCCGGTAAATGTGATCGCTTCTGCATTGATTACGACCACAAAATCTCCTCCATCAAGATACGGAGCGTAGGTACGTTTTGATTTTCCCTGCAAGAGATTTGATATGATGGGAGCCAGTCTTCCAAGGACTTTTCCCTTTGCGTCAAGAAGATGCCACTCCCTTGTTATTTCTGATTCGGTGATGGGTCTTGTTGATCGTTTAACTACTGGCATGGTTTTAGATTAAAATAATAGGTAACAAAATTATGACTTTTTAGATACTTTTTTCTTTTCAACAGGCTTCTCAACTGCCTCGACTGGTGCCATTTTTACCTTCTTTTCTTTTGCTGGAACGCCCCAATCCAGAACCACGGGATGCGCCCATTCGACGCGTACCATGGTGGTAGCATCATTTTGTCGACGCATGAGTCGTACGGTTCTTACATATCCACCTTCAATCGCTTTGATCGCAGGTCCGACTTGTTTGAAAAGTACGTTTACAAATGAGGTTTTGGGGAAATAACGCAATAAATAGTTTTTATTCGCTTCACTTTCTACGCGGGTCTTTGCCACGATACGATCAAGGAACGTTTTGAGAACTCTTGCTTTCTTTTCTGTTGTTACCAGGTGGGAACTAAGAAAAAAACTCGTGAGTAATTTTCTCAAAATCATTTTGTTTGAGTCTTTTCCTGAGTGAAACTTGACTTTTTTTGTTCGGTGTATCATGACTTTCGGTAACTAATTAGTTATTTGAGCGAAACTTCCATTTTAACTAGCTCGTCTTCGATAAGGTCGATCGACTTTTTACCTACGCCCTTAAGATTGGTGAGCTCTTCACGTCCTCGAGCTACAAGATCAGCAACGGTCTCAATATTTTCTCTTAACAAGGCATTTATTACCCGCGAAGGCAAATTGAGTTCGTCTATGATTGTTTCGTATGCTTTTGGATGTGCGTTTTCTCCTGCTTCAAGTTGAGATGAACGAGGTTCTTCTACGCTTACTTCCTTTGCTTCCACAATGGATGCAAAGTGCTTGGAAAGAATAGTTGATGCTTCGATCATTGCGTCTTTTGGCAAAATGCTTCCATCTGTCCATACTTCGACGATCAGTCTTTCAAAATCAGACTTTCTTCCCACACGAGCTTCTTCAACTTTGAAGTTCACTTTGGTGACAGGTGAGAAAGATGAATCAATTGCAATATATCCGGTTTCAGGAGCTTTATCTTCACAAGCTTCAAATCCATATCCAACCAAGACAATTGCTTCGATATCAAGCGAGCCTTTTGCATCAGTGACTTCACCTAAATAGAGATCTCCGTTTACGACTTCAATATCACCTTCAAAATCTGATGCATAAAGTTTTTTTGCTCCTTTAGCAGACAGTTTTATATGAAAAGGTCCTGAGACAGATTCGTCTGTTTTGAAGCGAATTTGCTTCATATTGAGGACAATATCAAGCATAGATTCTTTTACTCCAGATACGGTAGCAAACAAATGAGGTGCTTGTTCTATTTTGACATATCCAATTGCAGATCCAGGAAGGGAAGATAAAAGAGTTCGGCGAAGCGCATTCCCCATACTGTTTCCAAAACTGGCGTTAAATGGTTCGTATACAAACTTTGCGTACATAT
>CALESU010000078.1 GCA_937914905.1 uncultured bacterium | reverse complement strand
AAAAGACAATGGAGAGTATTGAGGGACTTGAGAGAATGAAAGCAAATCCCTTTATGTTTCAGCGTGTACACGCGAGGATAGAAGAGGAATCGAACGAGAGGCTACCGATACTTCGAGTGAATTACGTGGTTGCGCTGTTGATAATATTTTTGCTGAACGTGCTGACGCTTGCATATTATTACGAAGATGTGAGCAGTGTGAAAAACAGCATTAAAAGTGAAAACATAAAGTCGATTTCAAAGGAGTATAATATAAATACAGTTTACAATATAATTTATTGATGAGATGAATCCGGGAATAAAAATAAAATCTTTATACATATTAGTTGGGGTATTACTTCTGATAAATATTGCAACGCTTGGGTTTATCTGGTACACGACGGTAAAGGTAAAGGCGGAACTGGGAATTCATCCTCCAAGACCTGACAAAAACAATTCATTCCTTGCGGATGAACTTGGACTTACGGGAGAACAGTTAAATAAATTTGACACGCTGAAGAAGGAACACCACGAAGGGGTTCAAAAGATCATGACGCAGACAAAGGAACTTAAAGACGAGTTGTTTGAGTGCATTAAAAAAGGAGATGATGCGAAGGCAAAAGATCTTGCGGAGAAGCTATCAGAAAACAACAAAGCAATGGAGCTGCTTACTTACGAACACTTTAAAGAAGTGAGATCTATTTGTAACGAAGAACAGAAAGTAAAGTTTGACAGGATATAGGTTGAACTGGTGAGAGGCTTAGAAGCACAATCACCGCCGCCAATGGGGGTACCACCATCCGATGACAGACGTCCACCTGGTGACAGACCGCCTACGGGAGAAAGACCACCGGGAAGATAGAACAATAGATAAATTTAACAAAAATAAACAATAAATATGAAAATTAACAAAAAAGTCGCACTAAGCGAAACAGGGTTTGTATTCGACGCTGGGACGGGAGATTCGTACTCCATTAATCCGATAGGCGTTGAGATTATAGAATACATAAAACAAAATCTTACCAAAGAAGAAATAAAAATGAAACTTGCAGACAAGTATGATGTTTCC
>CALESU010000077.1 GCA_937914905.1 uncultured bacterium | reverse complement strand
GGGCAAACTGTACGCTTGTCAGGAAAGCTAAAAGAATAATCACGCCATAACTCCATTTCTTTTTATAGACTAATGCGAGCTGTGCCATCAACAATACAAAAGAAAATGCTAATTGCAGATTGGTCATCATGATTCCCGATTGCATCGCCGACATAGATCCAGAACCCGAGATAGACCCACTATGATATAGTGTTATGAAATAGAAAAAAGATCCTCCAAAAAACATAAAAATAAGCAGGGATAGTACGTATCCCCAGGACTTATGGATAGTTTTACTTAAAGATATGGTAGCGTAAGAAAACAATACAAACCAAACGAGCGGTAAAATCTTAAAAAAAGCTACCAAGGGAGAAACACCAATTTTCGAGAGTAAAAAGATGACTAAATCAAGTAACATGTTATATCCACCTAGCGAAGCCCCTGCGTAAATCGGGGAAATGAATGGTATTTTTCGGAATGCAACTTCTGCAAGTGATATGTGCCAAATAGAATCGTGAGAATGAACACCCCAAAAATATGTTCCACATGCACCATCAATACAATAATTACTTCCGCTTGGGATTATTATTGCCATGTGAAAGAAAAATGCTAGTACAAGTACTGCGATTATAAGTGGGTATTGCTTGATATAATTTACTATATGGATCATATTGCAATTATAACGGTAATCTACAATAATTATTCCGTTCTGAACGATTTCACAAATGGTTTCTTTCAACAAAATAAAAAAGAGTTTTCATTTTTTATCGCTGACGCATCAATAAATCGCCAAGAAATCCAAATTCCTAACATGAGCATTCAGGTTATTCCCATTGAAAATAAAGGATATGCACATGGCGTCAATCAAGGAGTAAAAAAAGCTATTGAGATGGGCTATGAACGATTTTGCGTCATCAATAGTGATGTGATTGTAAAAGATGATTTTGTCGAAAAAGTCCAATCTACTTTTGATAAACACCCGCATGAACTTTTTGGAGGAAAAATCTACTATGCGCCAGGATTTGAATATCATAAAGAAAAATACCAACAAGAAGATGTGGGGAATGTTTTATGGTACGCAGGTGGCGTTTCAGATTGGAATCATGCAACCACAAAGCATGTTGGGGTTGACGAGGTCGACAGCGATAAATACAGCCAGGCACAAAAAACGGAATTTATCACCGGATGTCTCATGTGTTTTGATAAAGAAGTATGGAATAAAATTGGCTCTTGGGATGAACATTACTTTCTCTACTATGAAGACGCAGATTATGGAGAACGGGCAAAAAAAGCAGGTATCTCACTTTGGTATGAGCCCAGTATTATCATCTGGCACAAAAATGCGCAATCAACTGGAGGATCGGGATCACTTTTTCATGAAAAGATCCAAAAAAAAGCACATCTTCGATATACCCTAAAATACGCTCCGTTTAAAACAAAACTTCATGTCCTCAAGAATTATTTTTTCCGATAATCCTCGTTTTATTAGTAGATCGTATTATGTTCATTATTACCTGTGCTCCAGCCCCAAACATCCCAATCCACATAATCCATTCCCTCATTGAGAGTAGCTCTTTTGTCCAATCTCCAAACCGAATAAATGGATAATATGAAAATAGAAGTCCCAAGAAAAATGGCCATAATCGTACTATCCAGTCTCTATACCAGGGAAGATAAATAAATAGCACAAGGAAGTACCATGGTTGTTTCGCGGTTATGAATAAATATATAAGTAGGAGAAGCGTGCTCATAAACGAAAGGACTGTTTGCCAATTTTTTCCTTTTGTAAGTATTAATGTTGGAAGAGTTAAGTATTTTATACCTGCAGAGAGAAGGAAAAAAACCCAACTCATTTTTTGACGCTTACTCCAAACAAAATATATGCCTATTAAAGCAAGAGCAACTGAAATAAGATCATTGTGAGCGTTTATCACTCCCTCAATTAGTATAAAAGGGTGTGTAGCAAAAATAAGTGCTGATTTTCGATCAATTTTTTGCAACAAAAATACGCTTAAAATATAGGCCGCCACAAATAAAAGTTTAAAGAAGAAAAAATTAAGTACAAATTTCCCCGCAGCAAAAAATGAAGGTACGAGAGTGATTGGTAAGAATGTGGGCCCGTAAGGATAGCTCCGATGAGTCCAATGCATAAAACGTAGCCATTCATCTTGATAGAAAAAAGCTGGTGCATGTGAATAGGGATTGAGACCATAATAAGTGAAGATTTTTGCATCAAATATGTAGTTAAAGAAATCGTGAGATAGAAATGGATACGAAAATAGTAGAATGATCCCTACTCCACAGGCCAGTGACAAGGGTTTTATTGAAGTGTCCTTTGTGATAGTAAACAGATGTCCTCCAAACAATAGAACAAGCAGCAACGCATAGGTATAAGCTGAAAAATCTCGTTCATAAAATCCAAAAAAAACCATCCGATCTCGAAAAACGGTCCACATAGGGTGATTGATTAAAGTAAGATTGGGATCTATTATGGCAAACGAGTATACCGAAAGCAGACACAGGAGAACAAAATAAAAAGTGCGAAACATATTAATGTTGCACGAAGCAACTATATCTTGGATCAGCGCTAATTACATACTTAATTTTTTCAAGAAGCGTTGAATTAATAGTTTGGGTATCCACATATTTTTCCCCTTCTTTTTTAAGAACTCGCTTTTGAATGGTAAAGTGACCAATATTTTTTTCTCCAATCAGGTTTGTAACATGATCTTCTAGATATATGACTATCTCTCGCGAACCCTCTGGCAAAGCAGTAGGCGGTTCTAATATGATATACCTTAAGGGCGTTTTATCTTTTTCATACGGTAAATTGCTCGCGTTAATATCTTGAAACTGTCCAGACCATGTGGGTAAGTAGTGGTAAGTATTTTTCCCATAAGTTGAGTATGAAAACGACCATAAGGTATTTACAAATAGAGGATTTGATAAAGAGCAAATGCTAAAAGCCTCTCCTTTTGATTCTTTATAGGTGTAGTCAACCACGGCTCTTATGTCTGACCAAAATAAGGGAGTTATTGACATAAGCGAATAATTTTTGAAGTCTTCTTTCACAAAGAGTTTGATATTTGAGGTAATGATTGCGATAACTAAGATAATTGCTATGTAGCTACGAATACGGAAGACATGGTAAATACCAAGAGCAATAATGATCGTTATAGCTCCTATTATGGAAGCATTAATTGCGAGAGTATTCACGACCATAGTTTCAAACGCGAAGAGTGGCAATGTAGAAAAAAACCACAAATATAAAAATGTGAGCGATTTTCGCTCTTGAGCTTTAGACCAATTTACAACCGATAAACCCACCAACACAAGAAACCCAATAAACATGTTGAATGAAAAAAAGGAGTAGTATACAGATTCAGATATTCTATGAAGATATTTCCCGATACTAGTAATTATTGGCATTACATCGCTTTGATGTTGGGCATATTGCAAAAGGCCTCGGGATGCCATAAAGCTCCACTTCAGTTCAGCTATAAAAAAGCTTGATACTATGACGAGGAAAATCAAAAGTGCGGTACTTATGTGTCGAATAGACAATTTAGGATGAAACGCAGTTAGAAAACAAAGCAAAACTCCACAAAGATAGACTAAATAAAAATTAGCTTGTATAGAAAGTCCCAACCCTATTGCAACTAATAGGTATCCTTTGGTATTTTTCTTTATTATTATAAGAGCTAAGCCAAGAAAAAATAACAAAGTTGAGGGAACCACAAACCCGCTCACGGCTATAAAGCGTGAAAAATTTGCTTGCTCAAAAGACACTGTCCATAGTGCTGAAGCTAAAAATGCTATAACTGGCTTTTTAAATAGAATGCGAGTTATCCAATAGAGAGGGAACACGCAAAGCGCATTAACAATTATGAGAAATTGAGCTACCCAATTAGGATTAAATTGCCCTAAGAAGTAAAAAGGAGCTAAGACATAATAAAATAAAGCCCCATGGAATACTCCTGGCAAGTCAGTTTCTGCTCCGACCAATTTTAAATCCCCTTTATACAAAATATCCCATATCCGTTGTGCGTCACGTGCATGATCGTATGAGAAAATAACGTTGTCCCACAGATTGATGCTTCGGATCAAAACCCCAATCAAGAAAAACCCAGTTAGCAATATATAAGCTTTGTTGAATGAAGCCAATGTTTGAAACAGTCTCATTTTCATTTGTTCATTATTATAGATTATTTTTCGGTACAATAGTATTGATTCACAATCAATAAGTTTATTTTAACGACTATGAATTCCAAACGAAAATGGCCACATTTACTTGCTATTAGCCTGGCAACCGTATTAATTCTAGCAGTATTTTCATTTCCCAGACTTAAACCAGTATTGCATGATGCCGTTCCCTATACGTATGACCAAGGTAGAGACTTTTATAAAGCCGCGGAAATCGTCACAAAAAAAGATCTTACTTTTATCGGTCCGACAACAGGAATAGATGGCCTTTTCCACGGTGCTTGGTGGTATTACTACCTGACAATACCGTTTATCTTTTTTGGCGGTAGCCCTAGCGGATTTTATTATGCAAATTTTTTGTTACACTTAGCTTCACTCGGTGGCCTGGTATTAGTACTGTATCGTTTTGTTAATAAATGGGTTGCTTTGACAGTTTCTGCCATTATAGCGGTCTCTCCTTATTTTATTTCTACCTCTATTTTTGTTGGAAATAATATTATGGTTCTCCCTTCTTTGTTACTTTTTCTTATTACCCACTTCTTTTTATTTGAAAAATATCCTAAAAAAATACTGTCGCAGATTGGTATATTCACTTCTTTAGGTTTTTCTCTCGGAATGATAGCTGAATTCGAATTTGCTTTTGGACTCATGCTTATTCCGATATATTTTCTTTTATCTCTAGCATTACCTTATCTAAGGAAAAAACTGTATAAAAGATTAAATATCCTGTCATTTCTATGCGCACTTTTTATTGCATTTCTCCCTCGATTTCTGTTTGAGTTGAAAAATAATTTTTCTCAAACAAGAACGCTTTTATCTTTCATTTTTGAACCAAAATATTTTAATCCAAAATCGTTCTATGATATTTTTGATGATCGACTCAACATGATTGCAGATTTTTACAAAACGATCTTCCCGAATGATTTTTCACTCGCTGTAATAACTTTGATTGTCTGCGTTGCTCTCATAATTGCTCTCATAAAAAAACAGTTACACTTCGCTTCAACAATCATCTTTTATGTGTCAATGGTTTTGGGTTTATTCTCAGTTTCTCTTATGTATCGAGATAATTTTTGGGCAAATTACTACGAAGGATTTCCCTATATTTACATAATGATTATTGCACTCGTTCTTTATGGAGGTATAAAATTAGAAAAAAATTACAGAGTTATCAATATAGCTCTAGCAGTTTGTTTTATCTTATTCGGAGTCGTTTCCATTGCTCAGGACTTTAGAAAACCTGTTCAACAAGGAGGTCTACAGGCTATGAAGGCTGCTGTTGACTATATTCATTCTCAGGAACTAAATGAAAAATTCTGTGTAAAAATATATACTCCTCCTGTAATTCCGCATACGTATAACT
>CALESU010000076.1 GCA_937914905.1 uncultured bacterium | reverse complement strand
TGTCCCGAACCGTGTGTTCCGTTCGCACTTCGTGCTCGCGATCTGAACTACACTCCGAATAAATACTATTATAGCGCATTATTGCTTCCCTGCATCGGGGCGGAATTCGGGTGGTAATTCAGAATTTGCTTTCGGTTTTCCGCCGCCTAAAATATTTTTTCGAACTTTTCCCTTGGGGGATTCAAGTGGTTGTGCTTGGTTCGCTTCTTCTTGTTGTTTTTGTTGCTCTTCTATTGCTTCTTGACGTTTTTCTTCCTCTTCTTCCTGCTCTTTTTTAAGGAGAAACTCCTCCTCTTCTCTTTGGACTCTGCGATGATATTCCATCTCTTCATTTTTCTCGTCTTGCTCTTTTGCTTGTTCGGGGTAAATCAGGCGTTGGAGGCGTTGGATTTCTTCAGAATCGTTTTCCGCATACGCTTTTTGGAGTTTTTGGACATCAATCTCTGAAAAATTGTTATTCCCTTTTTCCCTTTCGCGCGAAACCTCATCATGAAAGAGAGAGCTTAAGGGGTTTAAAGCATCAAAAGTCTCAGTAAGCGCCATTTTGGCGGTATCTTTGACGAATTCGTAGGCTTGCTCAAGCGGATTGAAGGTATTATGTTTACGCGCTTTTATGGGTTGGGCCATCTTACTTTGAAGGGTACACGTGTTTTTCCAGTTCGTCAATACGGGTCTCGTGGTTTTCAATACTGTCTCGATACCCAGTCAGTACTGCAAAGTCATCTCTCAAATGAATGATTTCAGTGAGAATGTCATCTTTAAATTGGAGAATATCATTTTTGAGTTCATTTTTTAGACTGTTTGAATTCTTGCTAATCATTCCTTCAACGGTGTCAATATCATGTTGTGTAAGCATATAAGTCTATATTAATTCTATCCACTATTTTTGTCAAGCATCAAATCCCCAACATCGCTTTCGCACGCTCCGTCATGAGGTCCATGGACCAGGGAGGATCAAAGGTAAGCTCTATTTTAATGTGATCCTGAGATATTCCCAAAAGGCCAAGATGGTGGAATATTTCATCTTGAATGGTGTCAAATAAGGGGCACCCAAGTGAGGTTAATGTCATGAGGATGTGGGCCGTTTCATTTTCAGTCGTGACCTTGTATACTAATCCCAGATCAGTGATAGACATATGAAGTTCTGGGTCCATGACGTCGCCGAGTTTGTCTTTAATTTGATCACTTGATGGCATAAAAGTACCTAAAAACTGTTTTTTCAGTATACCATGGAGAGCTTGCACCATTTTACGATTGGCATTTTTTACTATAATTTGATTATTACCTTATATGGATGAATATAAAGTTCGGTTTATTCCTTTAGGCGGCGTGATCGGCGTTACCAAAAACATGTATGTATACGAGTTGTATCGTAACGGTGAACTTGCTGATATTCTCATTGTTGATTGTGGAATGGGCTTTCCTGATGCAAAAGAGTTTGGCGTAGATCTTATCATCCCCGATATTTCATACCTCGAAGACAAGCTTGACAAAATTCGCGGACTTCTGATCACTCATGGCCACGAAGACCATATTGGCGCAATTCCTTTCCACTATGACAAACTGGGAGAGCCACTGATTTACGCACCAAAGCTTGCCAAAATGTTTATTCAGAATAAATTTAAGGAGTTCAACAGACAAATCCCCATTAATGATGTCCAATTTAGAACGTGGATCAAGCTCGGGGGATTTGAAATTCGCTATATTCACGTTACTCATTCAATCCCCGACACGACCCATATTCTCATAAAAACAC
This sequence comes from uncultured bacterium, assembly GCA_937914905.1. Taxonomy (GTDB): domain Bacteria; phylum Patescibacteriota; class Microgenomatia; order UBA1406; family GWC2-37-13; genus UBA1450. The sequence goes on along the minus strand of CALESU010000076.1, from coordinate 260 downwards.
CGGTCGGAGTCATGTATCATGGGCCAGACTTTAAACTCGATCTTACACCTCCCTACTCCAAGCACCCTGATTTTTACGAAATCACCAAAGCGGGAGAAGAAGGGATTTTGTGCCTTATGTCGGATGCCTTAGGTTCTGAGCGTCCGGGACTTACTCTTTCCGAATCGATCGTCGGTCAAACATTTGAAGACGAGATGCGAAAGACCAAAGGGAAATTTATCATGACCACGTTTTCCTCCAATATTTCTCGTATCAAACAG
>CALESU010000075.1 GCA_937914905.1 uncultured bacterium | reverse complement strand
TTAGTTGACTGATATATAGGATTTGTGTACTATGGATATATGACTGAAAAAGTAGTCGGATACACGCTTCTTGTAATGGGCATTTTGATCATGCTGCTTGCGAGCATGCACGCAATTTCGGTATTTACCGGAAAGTCAAAACCTACTCAGATTTTTACACCAAAGATTTCTGTTCAAAAGCCTGCTGCGACACCGCTCTCGCAAGAAGAGATTAATGGAGCAATACAATCGGGGGACTTTGCCTCAATATTATCTTCTGGGATGGCAAATGGGATGGATGGATTTGGCATTAACCCATCTATGATTACCGACTCACTCAATTTCACCGTTTACTTCTTTCTGATTCAATTTATTTTGGGGTTAGGTTTTAAAATATCTTCCCTTGGAGTTCAAATGGTCAGACCTATCAATGTAACCGTACGAAAAAATCCGTTAGTCGGAGTGGAAGAAAAATAATCAAAACATGAAAGGAAATGAGTCAAGCGACTTCCGCAGACCCGACTTCCGTAATCTCCAAAATATTATGGTCAGGATCTTTGAAGTAGGCAACTTCTTGGCCCCATGGGGTTTGTTTTGGCCCTTCAAAAATTTCTATTCCTTTTAGTTTTAGTTCGGCACATGTTTTTTCTACATCTTCCACGGGAAAAGCGATAACAGCTCCCCCTCCCGAATGCATGTGTGTTTTTGAAAACATAGCAGTCGCTTCATCTTTTTGAAAAATGGCAAGCAGGACCTCTCCTAATTTGAAATCGGTGTATTTTGAATCTTGAGAGTTTACTTCTAAGCCCAATGTATCTTTATAAAAAGCGAGTGACTTTTCGTGATTATCTACAAGTAAACAAATTGCGTAGAGTGATTTGAACATAAGATAAGTATACGATAATTATAAAAATCCGCCGAAGCCCAGCTTCAGCGAAGCGTGGGCGGAGAGGGCGAGATTCGAACTCGCGGTCCCTTGCGGGACATCGGTTTTCAAGACCGACGCACTAGGCCACTATGCGACCTCTCCTTGGTTTGTTGACCCTTATTTTACACGAAATCAGGAAAAAGGTGGACCACATTTATTGCACTGTAGCCAGATATCAAGTATATTCAAAGCTATGGACTTTTATAAGCTTACCCTCGAAGAGCTGTTTGCTCATCTTCATACCCACAGTCGTGGAATTACTCAGGGAGAAGCGCGTCGAAGACTGGCACTTCATGGACCAAATGAGATCGAAGAACGATCAGGAAGAAATCCACTCATCATTTTTTTAGAACAATTCACGAGCCCTCTCATTTTCATCCTCATGATCGCAGGAGGAATCACGTTTATATTTCATGAATATAAAGATACGATCGTTATTGCAATAGCTGTGTTTAGTAATGCAGTAATTGGCTTTGTCCAAGAGTTCAATGCAGAACGGAGCATGAAGGCGTTAAAACAAATGATGGTGCACCACACATTGGTAATTCGAGATGATGAAGAACAACAGATAGATGCGCTTAATCTCGTTCCGGGAGATGTTGTCATTCTCACTACGGGTTCGAAAATTCCCGCAGACATGAGACTTATTGAAAGTAATGAACTCACTGTAGACGAATCAACTCTCACTGGCGAATCTCTCACGGTGGAAAAATCAGTACATACCCTCACTCGTGACAATCTTACTCCGGGGGACCAAAAAAATATGGTATTCATGGGGACAACTATTGTCAAAGGAAGCGGAGTGGGCGTGATTGTACAAACGGGATCTAAAACAATTCTTGGCTCTATTGCAGAAAAGGTTTCGACAGTTGAGATCGCCCATACTCCCCTGCAAGTCAAGATGAATCGATTCGCACAATTTATCACTGGAGTGGTTCTTTCTGGCGTGGTCCTGATATTTTGTGTGGGATTGTGGAAAGGATTATCTACTGAACAACTCTTTTTCCAGGCCATTGCAGTGGCAGTGGCCGCGATCCCTGAAGGATTGCCTATTGTAGTTACGGTTGCCATGGCAAATGGAGTACAGAGAAT